>JBGSVR010000658.1:0-7297 GCA_041752855.1 Thermosynechococcaceae cyanobacterium | reverse complement strand
CTCTTAAACTCAGATGCAGTGAGAGGAATAGGCATAATGGAGGTGGCGATAATGACGGGGCTTTAGATTGAAACCGTCATTATCCTTTCTTGCATAGCGTTCAGCCCATTTGACCTTCAGATTTGTCCAAAGTCGAATCATAATGATTTACCAAATCAGCGATCTGTCTGGTTGTTGCCTTCACAGTCAATAGATTCTTTTGAGGATTTGAGTTGACCAGAAAATCCTTATCACAGTGTGAATGCAGTTCGCCCTTTGGATTCTCTACAGCAAAAACCAATAGCGCTTCAAGAATGCGCTTCACCCGAATCTTGGCAGTTGGGCCAAAGGATCTTCTCACACAGTCCTTAACACTCGCTCTTGATTACTTAACAACGTATAGCGTGACTAAGTGCCCCTAAGTTACAAATTGTTATTTTTTACAACCCCCTTCTGGCTTGGGTTACAGAACTCAATATTTCTCACTTCGGGGCATTTTTATGAATTTGCCCCGAAGTGAATAGAGAAAATTTTTCTCAAGCTCATATTTTTAAGGCTTTATGGCTCTTCTTTGTTGATTTGTTCGGGGCAGGGGGCAACCTGTATCTTTTAATGGAACGCCACAGAACGCTTAGCAACCAAGCAATGGCTATTTCACCTTTTATTCTTGAATGGCAGTTCTGTCTTTACAGGTCTAACTCATGCATAGAGGTACTATGAATCAGGAAAACAGGCGTAATGCATCATTTGAATTAAAGAAAGCTTCATTGCAAATTTGTTCTGACCCAGAAGCTTCTCCCAAACCGTATTTTGACCGAAAGACAAAGGATTTACTGTTTGAGAATTTTAACTATCGTATTCTTAAAGCTGTTCGTCCATACTCAAGGTATGTTTGCTTGACTGACGTAAACGATCTTTTTCAAGAAGGGTGTTTAGGCTTAGTAGAAGCAATCATTGATTTTGATGAAAGTCAGAATGAGCCGTTTACTAAATTTGCAGATCGCTATATCTACAGAAGCCTTAAAAGATTTTGGCGGCAGCAAATTGATACGGGTCGATTCTTAGCAAAATTGATTTCTATTGAGGCTGAGCGGCAACATTCAGCTTCTAACTCATATCCTGAGCAAGTGGAGCAGTATTTGACGGTCAGACGGTCGCTTTTTTTGCTAAGTCCCAAGCAACGCTTGGTAATTGAACGTTTATATGGCTTTGAAGGGCAACCAGCTTCTCTATCCCAAATAGCACTTGAGAACAAGATTTCTCATAAGGCTGTACGTAGAACATATAAACGAGGTCTGATGAATTTATGCCAAGATCCTGACCTCCAAAACCTCAACCTTGCGTCCTAACCCTCGTCCCCCTTCCCATGCTCTCTTATAAACCGCTCAGCTTCTTCTTTTGCTATGACCCACCGATCGCCCCGCTTTTCACCCGCTAGCCTTGGCTCCTTGCGACCGCCATAGCCCGTGAGTGCGTCAAGGACGTACTTGCGGGACTTTCCAATAGCTGTTGCTAGATCTTGTGGGGTGTAACGCTGAGGGTTCCGATACTCTTCTATAAACGTCTGAGCGTCAGGAGCCGAAATCAGCCAACGCCCCCCTATCCTCTGAACATTAAGTGTCAAGGAAGGGTGTTTGCCCTTAATAATCTGGTAAACATACTGGACAGACAGCTCAAGTTCATCCGCTAATTCCTTGGGTGTCCAAAAATTAATCTCAGTCAAGATGGATCAGTTTTGTTTAATGAATAAAGCTGTTGTATACTGATCGCTAAGGCAGCGCGATCGCAGACTTAAACATAACATGGCCTTAAAATGACCATTCTGAAACAGCAAGAAATTTTTTGTACAAGGGCAGAAGCGCTAGTAAAGCTTCGCCTATGCAAAACCAGCCTTAACAACTATTGCAACGCCCTGGGCATCCCGTGTGGGTTGCGATATTTTACAGAGTCCGAATTTCAGCGCCTTGTAGACCTTCGTGCTTGGACGTTGCGTGGCTGTAAAATTAGCGATTTTAAGCCCACCAGAGTCTTTGACGAAAGCTGTGCTTGAATTTGCTTTAAACAGTTGACCAAATGGGCGTTTGCAGCCTTTACTAGATCAAACCAGATTGGGAAACCGTGCCCAAGCTCTAATGATGAGATGGTTTACTCTAGTTGTCGATTAAAAGCTTTGTCCCAATTCTAAGGAGGTGAGAACGATGTAAACCATTAAACGCCAAAAAACCCACTGGCTGGAATCAGTAGGTTTATAAGCGTCCAAGCACTTTGAATAAATCTGGCGGCTTGAAATTATTGCTTTTTGCTGAGGCATAGGTTTCGGGTCTCCAACGGAGCCTTGCGCCCATTCTACAGAAGAATCATCGCAAAGGTCAAGATGCCTCATGGGAATTTTGACCGAAGGCTCCCTATCTCGCTTCACAAAACGATAGGGACTCATCACTCATGAATTCACTCCATAATGGAGGTCGCAAATGACCTCCACACGTAGCTTCACACCCACACGCCAGGGCAACCCTTGTCTGGTTTGTGGCGATATCAAAGGCAGATGCCGTCAAACTGCTGAAGACCTGAACCTTTGCATGGATGCTTCAGGCATCCTGCCAGGGTTCAAATATTTAGGACAAACCAAAGACGGCCTGTGGGCCAAGTACCGCATTGATGACGGACAGCAAACCCCAGCCGACCGAAAGCTTCGCACCCAGAGTACGCACTTCTGGCACGAGCAAAAGCTATTGCGTCAGCAACGCACCGCCGCCGAAGCCCAACGCCATGCTGAAGCTCTCCCAGCGATAGAACGCGAAAGCTTCGCACCCAGAGTGCGCCTGTACAACCAGCTCCTCAATCAGCTCCCTTTACATCCCGCCGACAGAGCCGACCTACACCGTCGCGGCATCACCGATGAGCAAATCAAAGCGTGGGGCATCCGCTCCGTCGAACAATGGCAACCGCTAGCGCAAGAGCTTTCCCATGCATTGCCAGGGCTTAGCTTGGATGGGCGACATCTTTGTGCCGAACTTTCTCTAATCGCTCATCAGAAATTGACGTGTGTGATTGAGGGTAATCCAGATATTCAGTTCAGCGTGTCACAGAATCCTTTAAAACGCTTGACACAGGCTGAGAATAAGAGTTTGATCGATCAAACAAAGGAGGTGATGGCTGACAAATGTTGCTTTAAACGCAAAAAAACTCCAACCGGCAAGAAGGAGTTTTAGAGCGTAGACAATTCGAGATGGTCTTTTGGGGACTCTAACGTTGATTTTGCTGTCACGCAGTTAGGTTCGCCCGGATTTCTGATGTCAAAATTCTAGCCTTAAAAGAGGCTAGTTGACAAGCTATTTGCTGAAATCCATGTATAGAGACTGTCTCCACACCCTACAAAAGTGGAGAAAAATTCGTGTATTCATCATCGCCCAAACGCGATCGCCCTTCAGAGCAAGGGGGATCGCAGCGTTCGCGCAAGCCAAAAAGCAAACGCAAAGAAACCGCCATATCAAAAAAACTGTTAGGCCCTTTACCCCTTTCAGAAGCAGGTCAACGCCTAGCGACCCTATTCCCAAATGGGTGGGACTGGATCTATACAGATCGCCCCAAACTTGGCACCAAACCCGAATGGGAAACCATCAAAAAGTACCCGCTCGCCCCCGTCGAACTGTGGAGCCTGCATCAAGACCCCAACTGCATCATCGGTATCCGTCCCGATAAAGACAGCCGCTGGGGCATCCTCGACATCGACATCACATCTGCCTACCACCCACACCAAGACCCCGCAGCCCTTCAAAGCATCCGCAACGCCCTAGAAGAGATCGGCATCGTCCGCACCCTACTGAACCAAAGTAGCCATAGCGGTGGACTGCACCTGTACATTCCGCTCCCTGAAACCATCAGTAGCTATGGCCTAGCCGTCGCACTAAAACTGCACCTGAGCGCAGCCGGATTCAAACTGCGTTCCGGCCAACTCGAAATCTTCCCCAACGTCAAACGGTATATCCCCCAAGGCCAAGGGTTTAGCCTATACAACGGTGTACGCCTCCCCTTCCAGCCCAACACAGGCTTCATCCCCCTCGACACCGACCTAAGCCCATTACCCTGGAACCTAGAAGACTGGCTCAACGCCTTCGATCTCGCATCCTCGTGTCAAGATCTCCCACTCCTGAAAGCTCAGATTGCCGACGCAGAACTCAACCAGCGCATCCGTAAAGGCGATCGCACCCCCCATAGCCTAGAGAGCTGGCAAGAACGGATCACCCAAGAAAAACTGGGGTGGAGTGGCCCAGGTGAAACCAACGAAAAACTAAAAGCGATCGCCTGTGAAGCAAGAGTATTCATGGGCATGGACTCAGAAGAGCAAATCGCCAACTACATCGAAAGAACCGCCCAAAACACCCCAGGCTTCCGAGAACATAGTAACCACCAAAAAGACCTAAGCCAGCGTTCTAGGGACATCGCCGCATGGGCAATGAAATACTACTGGCCCCTTGGAGGCCCCTCCAAACGCGAGACAGGCTACCATAGCCCCCAAAAATCCATCGCCGACTTCAGCTATCACCAGGCAAAGCGAGAAGCCGCGCAACATCGGATCAGAGAAGCGATCGCCCAACTCCAGCAAACGAACGCTCTCCCTGCGACCGCCACAGCGAGAGCCAAAGCGATCGTGAGTCTCGCAAAAGTGAGTCAACATACCCTATACAAAGCCATCAATAAACCGCTATGGCACCCCGACGAATTTCCAGCCCTAGCAACGACAAAACAAGCTGAACCCCAGACACAGCAAGGAATTACACAACAGACAACAAAACCAGCAGAAATAGAAAAACAAAAAGCTCCACAACCCCTATTAAATAAAGGAATTACACAATTACTATTTAAAGTAGGGTTTGTAATAACGCAGATCTGGGTAGAAGCCTTAGGAGCGCTGGCCCCCAAAGGCCAAAGCGCGACACCAAAGGCGCTTAACCAACCAGAGCATGAAGAAAGGGGGGAGTCTGAGGGGGGAGAAGGACTGATTTCAGGCTGGACAGCGTTGAGACGTTCTCTACCTGAGTCACTTCAGGGGAAGATTGCCCAAGCGGAACGAGCGCGGCAGCGAAAAGATGAGTTAGAGCAAAAGCGTCGAGAGCGAGCCGCTGCGAAGCAAAGGCAGACGCGGGTGATAGACACGAGTGCTGAAGCTCATGCTCAGCTTGAACTTCAGATAGCGCAACAGTTTGAGGGGTATCGGGTTGATGCGGAACCTTCGGCGTTAGTTTCGGAGGTTGAAGTTCGATACGAGGTTTTACCTGCTGCTGTCGAAACCGTTGATGTTGAATTTTTTCAAGTTGAGCAAGACCTGATTCTTGAAGTGCCGTCGTGTCCTAGTCAGGTGACTGAAGAAGGGCGATTGCCTCATGCTTGGGAGCAGCAGGAGTTTGATCAGTGGTATGGGTTAGCCCAAACTTTTGGGTTAGTGGAGGATTTCTACTGGGATGGATTCCAGTATTGGGTATCTCGTGGTGAGCAGGTGTGGATCTTTGCTGAACTGATTGGGGCGTTTACGGTGAAGTGGTTGCAGAGGAGGGTTTAAAAGACCCTTTTTTGACATTTTCTAGTCAAAAGTTGATCCTTCCTCTATTATCTTTTAGAGGTTTGGGGGTGACTGATGAGAAAAAGTCTAAGACGGCTAAGCCCATTACATTACGGCATTTTACAGCGGACAACGAGGCTGCTCGAAGACTCGTTTCAAACTGCTGTCGAAACAGACGAACCTTTTGTTGAATTACAGGGACTCTTAAAACCCCTCGAAGACAATGGAGAGTATCCATTCTTTGACTGGAGTGCGATTGAAGGGGTTTTTGAAGATGTGCTTGATAACCACCGAACCGTTCAGAGTGCTGCCTATAAAGCTGCAATGGATATCACTGGACTCTCCATGTTCTAAAACTTCTTTTGCAATGCAGATTGAGACAGCAGCAAAATTAGGAATCGGAGTGAGGAAAGCTGTTCTCTAATGCCATTCGCTGTTCTGCGGTATGCAGAAAATAACCATAGGACATTGCAGAAGCCATGAGCTGTCCGAGCATTTCCCGACTGGTCATAATATTCACATCAAAAGCTTCGCTGGGTAAGTGACCGAGCATTCCGATTAGGTTCATTTGCATGAGGTTTGCTGCATCTGAAGCAGGTTGATGCATCCGTGCGATCGCATCTTCCGGTAGAGCATGAATATATTGTGCCAGAGGGTTATTGATCCCAAAGGGTGCATTGGCAGAACCGATGATTTGAGCGTTTGATTCGTTCATAGAGTTAAGGCTTAAAAAGGAGTTATAAAGATTGAGCTTAATATAGCGAAAAAAAGATTAAGAATTGAAAGTGACCTGAACCGAACTAAAAGGACGGCTTCTACGAATACGTCAACGGGAGGACTGGGTGGTACTTGCCATTGAGTCAGTGCCAAAAGTGTCACTTAGCCTCAAGGTGGAGAAAAACGTATGAACTAGGATAGACACAGTGAGGAGTGAGATTCACAAAAAAGCCTTTGGAGTCGAAACAAGGAAAGACGCCCAAGGGCTTTTTTCTATGGATAGATGGAATTGAAACACTCATGACGTAGATTAGACCTTTGCTGGTCGTAGTGGCTTCATCTTTTGAGCAGTGCGATTAACGACTACGGTTTTGATTTGAAATGAGGCTAGGAGCTGCCAATGCTCATGTTTTCGTACATTGTTGCCTTTTAACTGTATGCCAATGCATTTTAAGGTTCTCAAGATATTTTGCAGAATGCTTTGACAAACCTGAGTCATGGTTCGTTCTAGGCTGCTCACGCTTTCTTATAAATCTTGAGAAGCTGTTCACAACATAGAATCATGATAAAGCCAAGACTGTAAGCCAACAGATCTGCCCAAGCAAAGGATGTTCCAATCAGTGTTCTAGCGAGTTTGGATGACTGTAAACCTAGAATTTCTACAATCTTAAAATACTGAAGAAACTCAATACCAAATGAAAATAGGAGTACTCCCGTTGAGGCAGTCAAAATCGGAACTGAAAAGAAGGTTTTAACAACTGAATAAATCAAGATGACGACTAATGTATCGCCTATGTAGGGTCGAATGATATCGTCTTGGACATAGAGAGCAATATAAACCTCCGTTAGAAATAAGATGATAGACCAGACAAAATAATAGGCTTTAAATTTCATAATGGAGTAATATAGCAGTCCTAAATCAGTTGTAAAATATTTAGAATCTATCATAGCTCTAGAGTCTGTTGACACTTATGGAAGACATATCTGAGGATCAGAGTAATAACTCAGAACCGAAACCTATAGATGAGCTACGGGATTTTA
>JBGSVR010000657.1:0-2516 GCA_041752855.1 Thermosynechococcaceae cyanobacterium | reverse complement strand
ACTCTTAAACTCAGATGCAGTGAGAGGAATAGGCATAATGGAGGTGGCGATAATGACGGGGCTTTAGATTGAAACCGTCATTATCCTTTCTTGCATAGCGTTCAGCCCATTTGACCTTCAGATTTGTCCAAAGTCGAATTGGAGCCACCCTCAATAAAACAGGCAGCTTCAAATTTCGCGCAACGCGGATCGGCAAAGACACGTTTCTTGCCCAAATCGTCAAGCTGGTGCAGCAGGCACAAGGGTCTAAAGCACCTATCCAGCGCTTAGCCGATCAGGTGACGGGCTGGTTTGTACCTGTGGTAATTGCAGTAGCGATCGCCACGTTCATCCTTTGGTACAACTTCATGGGCAATATCACCCTGGCATTGATTACCACGGTTGGCGTACTGATCATTGCTTGTCCGTGTGCTTTGGGACTTGCAACCCCCACCTCGATTTTGGTAGGAACTGGAAAAGGCGCTGAAAACGGCATTCTGATTAAAGGTGCAGATAGTCTGGAACTGGCGCATCAGATTAAAACGATTATTCTCGACAAAACAGGGACGCTGACCCAAGGCAAGCCGACGGTCACAGATTTTGTGAGCGTGGGCGGGATGGACGCTAGGGATGAGCTTAAGCTACTCCAGCTTGCGGCCTCTGTTGAGCGCAATTCTGAGCATCCCTTAGCTGAGGCAGTGGTGCAGTATGCCAAATCTCAAGAACAGGAATTGCTAGAGGTGCAGGGGTTTGATGCGATCGCAGGCAGTGGCGTTCAGGGCGTTGTATTAAACCGCAAAGTCCAAATTGGGACGCAGCGCTGGCTCACGGAACTGGGTGTTGACACTCAGATGCTGGCAAGCCATAGAGACAGACTAGAATCCTTGGGCAAAACTGTGATCTGGATTTTAGTGGATGGAGCGGTGCAGGGCATTATGGGTATTTCCGATGCCCTAAAGCCATCTTCTGTTGGTGCCGTTCGCACGCTACAAAAACTTGGGCTAGAAGTGGTGATGCTAACGGGCGATAATCGCTCTACCGCAGAGGTGATTGCCCGAGAAGTCGGCATCAAGCGCGTTTTTGCCGAAGTTCGTCCCGATCAAAAAGTGGCTCAGGTGCAGGCGATTCAGTCCGAGGGCAAAGTCGTCGCGATGGTGGGTGATGGCATCAATGATGCCCCTGCATTGGCTCAAGCCGACGTGGGGATTGCGATTGGGACGGGGACGGATGTGGCGATCGCCGCCAGCGACATCACCCTCATTTCGGGAGATTTACAGGGCATCGTCACCGCCATTGAGCTTTCGCGCGCCACCATGCGGAACATCCGTCAAAATCTGTTTTTTGCCTTTATCTACAACGCTGCCGGAATCCCGATCGCGGCAGGTATTTTGTTTCCGATTTTCGGCTGGTTGCTCAGCCCTATCATTGCAGGGGGTGCAATGGCTCTCAGCTCTTTCTCGGTCGTCACCAACGCTTTACGACTGCGGAACTTTCAACCCAAAGCGTTGATTCGGTAGAGCTTTTATGAAAAAGAGAATAGCTACGCTCAAGAAAGTGACCTTTTGGAGTGCATTAGCAGGTTTTGGGTTTCTACTAGGAGCAATCTCAGGCGTTATGGCTGCTGAGAAAAACATGCAGCAGACGACCGCTCTGTCTAGCAATTTTGGACTTAGACAATCTTAGGGAGATCAACGAGCGTCATGGTTACAATACTGGCGACATGGTGATGCGTCAGTGGGGACAGTTGCTCCGGCAGACGTTTAGGCCGAATACAGTCGTTGCTCGCTGGGAGAGCGATGAATTTGTAGTTGCCCTATTTGGCATGACCAAGGAAGATGGCATTCAAAGGCTGACTCAATTACTATCAGCGCTCCGCCACAGACAATTTGTTGCGCCCGATCAGACTCAATTTCGGATCACGTTTAGCGCTGGAATTGCTCAATATCCAGATGATGGCGCAAACTTGCATTCTCTTTATCAAGCCGCATCCGAAGCCTTATATCAATCTAAAGCTGCTGGGTATGCCTGTATTTTCTCTACTGGCAACTCTAGGAATATTCTTAGTCCAACCGAATCTTAATTCATCATTAAGATTCGAAAGCTTAAACTTTTCTAACTCCTCATAAGTTTCTCAGATTGTTTTCTTACCGTCAAAGTGGGTGGGCAAGGATTGTCGCATGGTAGCCCCCTTGAGCACGCACTTTCTGGTATTAGGGCAAGTTTTATGTGTCAAAATTTTTTAGTGGCAATCAGTGATTCTAAAGTCAGCAATGGAGAACAGTAATGTTAGACATTGATGAGATGAATTCAAAAGAAATTCAAGAACTTTTGCAAACGGTAGGATATGGACATCTCGGCTGTATGGGCGAGGGGCATCCGTATGTTGTACCGATGCACCTTAGTGGTGCAGAAAACTTTTTGATTCTTTTGACAAATAGAATGACCGCTCAAAATAGAGGCTAAAACCCAATACCCTCGTTCAAATCTTGGGAAAATCTCAAGACTGCCATTTTGTCCACAATCTTTTATTTATAAGG
>JBGSVR010000656.1:0-8614 GCA_041752855.1 Thermosynechococcaceae cyanobacterium | reverse complement strand
GAGAGAAAACCCATGAAGGCACTGGTTGTTGGAGCTACAGGTGAGACGGGCCGCCGGATTGTGCAGCAGCTTACGGCGCAAAATATTGCGGTCCGGGCACTCGTGCGAGATCGAGGGCGATCGCAGGAAATATTGCCCGCTTCCACCGAAATTGTGGTGGGGGATGTGCTGGAGCCAAAGACTTTAGAAGCGGCGATAGCTACGCACCAAGAGTCCGCAGACTGTACCGTCATTATTTGTGCAACGGGCGCAAAACCCAGCCTCAACCCGTTTGAACCCTACCAAGTTGATTATGAGGGCACTAAAAACTTAGTGGATGCCGCCAAAGCCCACCAGATCAAGCATTTTGTACTGGTTTCGTCGCTTTGTACCTCACAGTTCTTCCATCCGCTGAACTTATTTTGGCTGATTCTGGTCTGGAAACAGCAGGACGAGCAGTATCTTCAGCGTAGTGGGCTAACCTACACCATCGTGCGCCCTGGCGGACTCAAGAATACAGAAGATCGTCCCCCCATCGTGATGTCTAGTGCAGACACCCTGTTTGAGGGCAGTATTTCACGCGATCAGGTGGCACAAGTTTGCGTTGAGACACTTTCTTGCCCATCGGCTCAAAATAAGATTGTTGAAATTGTGGCTCGCCCAGAAGCCACTGAGCAGTCTTTCTCTGAACTGTTTGCAGGGGTGACGGCTTAGCGAGATGACGCATTCTAAATCTTTCAAGTCCACCCCTCCGTCCTCTCAGGGGGAGTCTGCTACTTCCCCTTTGCTGATTCGGCTGGGCGTAGCGGCTTTTAGGCAAAGCAGCAGAATTGCTACAAAAAGTGTTCGGCAGTTTCAGTCCCTTAGCCTGCGGAATCAAGCTATTGCAGTCGGGCTTTTAGGTTCAGCGCTTTTCCTTCAGTTTCATCTCGTCCCTTCTTTTGATCGCACATCCTCCGTGAGCCGCTCCGTTTACCCGCCCCTCGCCATGAATAGCGGCGATCCCTACATTCGTGCTTTGATGCGCACTATTTCTGTCAGCGAGTCGAACGATCTCAATCCCTACGGGCTTTTGTACGGCGGTACATATTTTTCAGAATGGGAGAAGCATCCTGACCGCTGTATTCCCATTGTGGCGGGGCCTAACATTGGAGACTGCACCACCGCAGCGGGTCGCTACCAATTTATTACGTCCACCTGGCAAGAAAAAGCGCAGCACTATCACCCCAACCCTCAGGGCTGGCTCTTTTGGCAGCAGTATACCTTTGACCCAGAGAGTCAAGATCGGGTGGTCTACCGCTGGCTAGTTGATACAGAAGCCTGGAATATGGACATTCGCGCCCAGCTCAAAGCTGGACGGTTACGCGACGTACTTAAAACCCTATCCGGCACTTGGACGAGTTTGGAATATGGCATCGAAACCAACAAGATGACGCCCTACCTCAGTGAGATGTACCAAAAGTTCTTAAAAGAAGAGAAAGCTAAAGCGGGCTAGAAAGGGATTTTAGCCGCTCCTGCGCGTAAACGATTTAATTCGCCGGAGCCGATTCAAAATCCGGCTTGCCAAATCATCCCCCATTACAGGTTTGCAGAGGTAGTCATCTGCACCCACCACAAACGCTTTATTCTGAGTTTTCGCATCTTCAAGGGCGCTGACAAAGAGTACGGGTAGCTGCTGCCATTGCGGATCGCTTCTTAAGACCTGACACAGCTCTAGCCCGTCAATGTCTGGCATTTTGATATCTAAAACCAGTGCATCTGGGCTAACGCTTTGCAGTACGCTCCAAAACTGCTGCGGGTCCGAAAGGGTTGTCACCTTAAATCGCCAGGGTTCGAGTAGCGCAGGAAGGCTACGGAGCCAAAGATCGTCATCATCTACAAACATTACCTTTGCGTCAGCGCTGGGAGGCTGCACCAAGCCGACTGCATAGGTGACAATTTGCTCAAAAGTTACAGACTGCTCTAGTAAAAATGTTCCGCCCCACCGCGATACCTCTAGCCGTTGGTTGAGGGTATCCTGATTTGCCACCGTGAGAATCGGTATTTTGGGGAGATAGTCTGCAAGGGTTTGTAAACACTCTCGGCGCTGGTTTGGGTCAGAGAGTCGCAGCACAATGACATCGGGGGTGGAGCTTGCCAAGGACTGGTACGCCACTTCTAATGTGGGGGCGATCGCACTTTTAATGCCGCACTGACTGGCAGTCTCTGCTAAAGCCTGGGTAAAACCAGCATCTGCATCTATGATCAGCATAGCTAAAGAGTATTGCGCAACAGCAGACCGTCTCGGAAGGGTGGACGTAGACTGAATTTCTTGCTGGAGCAGTGACACTAAGTTTTCTAGGGCAGTTGCCTGTTCTGGTTGGCTTAGTTCAGCACCACTAAGCAAATCTTCTAGACAACGGGCAAGGTGTTCACCTTGAGTAAGGCCAAACACACCTAAGGTGCCCACCAGTTTATGGGCAATATGATGTGCCTGCTGCTGAAGCTGCTCGGTCAATCTATTTGCTTGAAGTGCCTGTACTGTCTGAGAGAGAATTTCGACCTGTTCTAGACAATGAGGCTGGGTGGTTAGCCAAGTTTCGTTGAGAAAGGCAGCGTACTGAAGGGTTTGGGTGGAATCTCGATTTGCGCCTAAGGTCGCCAGACTGGGTGCTGCCTCTGGAGCGGACTGCGGTAATGGCGCTATGGGCTGATCGAAAGACTTGAGATAGTACCCGCGCCCATAGAGGGTGCCAATAAAATCATGGGGGGCACCTGCTTCCTGGAGTTTGTAGCGTAAGCGCCGGATGTGCGATCGCACCGTCGCCTCAGCGGGGAACTCATCAGAAGACCAGAGGCGGTCTAAGATTTCGTCATTGCTCATGACATGACGACTGTCCTGAAGCAAAAGCTCAATCAGCTCATACTCCTTCGTCGTCAGATTGAGCGGCTGCCCGTTATAGGTGACTTCACAGGTGACGGGGTTGAGCAGCAGATCGCCCCAGCTCATTAATAGAGAAGGGGTTGCACTACAGCGACGCAGCAGCGCCCGAATCCGCGCAATGAGTTCCTCCACATCAAAGGGCTTAATGACATAGTCATCTGCCCCTGCATTTAGCCCCTGGATTTTGGCAGTGCTGCTGTCTTGAGCGGTCAGCAGCACAATAGGGATGGTGTATTCCTCGGCACGGAACCGCTGACACAGGGTCATGCCGTCTACCTTGGGCAGCATAATATCCATCACAATGAGGTCGTACTCAAAGGTAGTGCCATAAACCCAGCCCATTTCGCCATCTCGCACCGCATCTACCACATAGCGATGAGCGGTTAGGCTTTTGGTTAACAGCGCAATGATGGCTTCATCATCTTCTATGAGTAAAATTTTCATGATTGCAGCTCCCAGTGAAGAATTTTAGAGATTTGACTGGGCAGATCAAGCGAATTGAACGGCTTGGTAATGACGCCACTCACCCCTAAGTCATTGAAGTGGTTTTTTTCTGACGTTTGTGCCTTGGCGGTTAAAAAAATAACCGGAATCTCTTCAGTTTTAGGATAGGTTTTAAGGGCATGAAACGTTGCAATACCGTCCATCTCTGGCATCATGACATCTAGCAAAATCACGTCGATTAATTCAGATTGAGCGGTGTCAATACCTTGGGGGCCAGAGCTAGCCGTAAGCACGTCCCAACCCGCTGCCATACTAATGCCAAACCTCACGACCGTCTGAATACTCTCTTCATCATCAATAATCAAAACACGCTTAACTTCCATAGGATGTTTGACGGCTCATCGTTTTAAGGTGGGTAGTGTAAAAGAGAAAATACTGCCAGCTCCTAGAGTGCTTTGCGCCCAAATAGTGCCCTCATGCTGCTCGATAATTTTGCGACAGATAGCTAGCCCTAGCCCAGTTCCGCCTTTTTTGCGAGAGTCTGAGGAATCGACCTGATAAAAGCGCTGGAAAATATTTTCAAGGCGATCAGCCGGAATTCCCTGTCCCTGATCGCACACCTGAAATAAAACCTCTTCTTTTGTCTTGTCTTCAGGCGTTGGGCGAACCTCAATGGTTAAGGTTACAACGCCATCCGTCAAGGAAAATTTAATGGCATTGCTGAGTAAATTGGTTAACGTCTGCACGATGTAGTCAGCATCTGCCCAAATTAGGATGTCTTTGGGGTAGGCAGAAATGGTGACACCCTGCTGCCCAGCCATAGGCTGCATGGCTTCCATTGCCTGAATCATCAGATCGGCGGCGTTATGCGCCTGTTTGTCCATGGTCACTTCGCCAGACTCAATGCGCTGGAGATCCAGCACGTTATTGACCAGTCTGACCAGCCGCTCAGTGTTGTCGTCGGCAATTTCTAGCATCTGCTGCCCGTCTACCGAAAGGGTGCCCAATCGCCCTGTTGCCAAAATTTTAAGGGCGCTATGCATAGAGGTGAGCGGGGTGCGAAGTTCGTGACTCACTACCGCAATAAACTCATCTTTCATGCGCTCAATGGCTTTGCGATCGCTGATGTCGCTGGTCAAGGCAAAAAAGCCCTGTACAGTTTGCTGCTCATCAAGGTGGGGGATATAGGTAACGTTGACAGATCGGGTACTGCCGTCATGAACCATGACCTCATTTTCGTAGGTTACAACCGCGCCATTTAAGGCAGCTTCAACGGAGGGCTGCATTCGCAGATAGCAGGCTTCGCCCCAAACTTGCTGAATATGAGAACCCTGAATATCAGTAGGGCGCTGATTGAGCCAGTCTTCGTAGGCTTTGTTGTTAAAGCGGTACTTTTGCTGATGATCGACGTAGGCAATCAGGACGGGCAGCGCGTTGGTAATGAGGCGCAACTGCTCCTCACTCTGTCGTAGCGCGGCTTCTGCCTGCATCCGGTCATTGATTTCTTGCTGAAGGCTATCGTTCATCTGCTGGAGCTGAGCCGTTCGCGCGGCAACCCTTTCTTCTAGGGTTTCTAAAAGCTGCGCCTGGGCGATCGCAATGCTAATCTGATCCGCCAACTGTTGCATTAGCTCCAGCTCAAAGTCAGCCCAAGTGCGCGGCCCACTGCACTGATGGGCAATGAGTAGCCCCCAAAGCTGATTTTGAGGACTGTCTTGAGAGAGCGGCTGGGGAGGATTTAGATTCTGAAGGATAGGGACAATTAGCTTCGATTGAATATCAAACTGCTTTACAAACTCAACCAGGCAGTCTGCTAACCCAGCATTGGGGCTGTGGACATCGGCGATCGCCCTTACCCGTCCTTGGGCGTACAGCGTCTGATAGTCTTTGGGAAATACCTCTTCTGGAAATTCCATCCCCAAAATGGCGGGATACGCTGGCAAAACCGATTCGCTGATGGGCTTGCCTGTGCCGTCCGCCAAGACCTGATAGATTAGTACCCGATCAGTGCGGAGAATGCGCTGCACTTCTGTGACGGTCGCCCGCAAAATTTCTTTAAGCTGAAGCGACTGTCGAATTTTGAGCGTGACTTCAGAAAATAGCTCAACGCGCTGACGCTGCCATCTCAACGCTTCTTCTGCCTGGGCTTGTCTTTGGGTTAAGTCTCTAAAAATTACCAGATGAACTTGAGGATAGACGTTGTGGGTCAATGTGTATTCCACATGGCGCTCGATCCCTTTCGGGCAAACAACCGTGAGCTGCCCATTCAGCGACGCTTGATTAACGTCAAAGGTAATGTCGAGGGCTGGCTTGATAAAGGTTGAAAGAGATTTGTTGACTAGGGTACGCCGCGATCGCCCAAAGAGATGACATGCTGCCGCATTCACTTCTAGCAGATTGCCGGACGGGTCTAGAACGGCGATCGCATCCCCAGCTTTTTCGAGCATAGGCTGCAAAAGCTGTTTCTTCGTCGACTGCTGACGAGATGGAGTGGAGCTATTTTTTTGAATCTGCAAGGAAGGATACGGTAACTGCGCTAACGTCATGCCCCAATGATGAGGCGTAACCTTAGCTTATCCCTGGTGTTGAGATTGTTGTCACTTCGCGTTGCTAATGTTAAAAGCTAGATCAATTAGCGTTGTAAAACTTAAAGTTCTAATCGCGGTGACAAATGTATGGAAGTGATAACGCTGGCACTCCCGTGGCTGCTGCTCTTTTTGGCAAGCGTTATGTCAGGGGCGCTCAATGGCGTAGCGGGAGGGGGTAGCTTTATCTCGTTTCCTGCCCTTATTTTTGCGGGGTTGCCGCCCATTAATGCCAACGCAACCAACAACACCGGAACTTGGGTTGGATACGTCGCCAGTCTCTACGCCTACCGTGAAGATCGAGGGGTGAGATCGCAGGAGTTTTGGCGTTTGGTCTTCATTAGTTTGGTGGGGGGCGTGATTGGCTCTTTGTTGCTGCTGAAAACGCCCCAAGCCGTCTTTGCCAAACTAGTGCCCTACCTTTTGCTCGCGGCAACGGCACTCTTTGCGCTCAATCCTTGGTTCAAGAAGCTTCAGAAAAAGCGAATCAGTCGACCTTCTAAAGTAAGGATGGTTGCCCTGCGCATTTTTCAGTTGGCGATCGCCATTTACGGCGGGTTCTTTGGTGGGGGCGTGGGCATTTTGCTATTGGCGCTGTTTGGCCTCATGGGGATGGAAGACATCCACGAGATGAATGCGCTGAAGACGGTTTTAAGCACCTGCATCAACGGCATTGCAATGGTGACGTTTATTGTGTCAGGGGCTGTGCTTTGGCCTTACGCCATTTTGATGTCTGCGGGGACGCTACTGGGAGGATATTGGGGCGTTTACTACGTCCGCAAGGTTGACCCAAAGCTAGTGCGCTGGTTTGTGATTGCGGTAGGGCTGGGGATGACGCTCTACTTTTTCGTCAAAACGCAATAAGAGGCAGTTTGAAAAGTTGAGGCCGTATCTAAGGCTCAGGAGACTTTGGTATTAAGTTCGGGTAAAACTGCCTTAGCAATTTCTTGAAGCTGAAAAGACGCTGGAAATACACCTTCTTCCTTAATACGCACAATATCTTCCGATGGGATTTGCAGATTCATCTGAGTGCCCACCGCTCGGACAATATCGCCTCGATCAATAATGCCTGCCACCGCATCAGCAGGAGAAAGCACCGTAATAAAAGAGAGCTGCTCTTGTTCAAGTCGCTGAATCACCTCCGGCAGGGAAGTGTCTTCATGGACGGTCGGAATTTCTGTAAGCGGATGAGCTATCTCTTTAACTCGACTTACATCCCATTCGCTGCGCTCTAGGGCATTGAGGTCATCAACATTAATCCAACCTCGATACCGTCCACCAGATGCAGCAAAGTAGGCTGGGGCATGAACCACTTCAACCACATAGCTATCGGCAAACGCTCGCACAGACTGCTCTGCATCCACGACCCGAAAGTCTCGCGTCATCGCGTCTTTGGCCTGAATCTTAAGTAAACCTTCTTGCAAATCTGTAAAACGATCATAACGAGAAGCCGTGCGCAGCCCAAACCAGCCCAGCAGCGCAATCCAAATGCCGCCAACCTGACCCAAAAACAGCGTTGTCAGCAGACCTAAGACAATGGCTATTAGCCCTAACGCTTGCCCAGCCCGCGCTGCCCAATGAACTCCCTTAAACCGACTGCCCGTCACCTTCCAAATCACGGCCTTTAAAACTTGCCCACCATCTAAAGGCAAGCCTGGAATCAGATTAAAGAGCGCCAGCACCAAGTTCATGTGGGATAAGTCATCGCTAATGACGTGCCAGGGGGTTTGAGGAGCAGTAAATACGCTTAACCCCGCCATTAAGCCAAAAATACTTAAGCTGACCAGAGGCCCTGCGATCGCCACCCAAAACGCTTTCTCTGGTGTTCTCGCTTCGCTATCAATAGAGGCAATTCCCCCAAACAAAAATAGGGTAATGGAATTCACCTTAGTGCCCTGAGATTTTGCAACTAAGCTATGACCCAGCTCATGAAGTAAAACCGATGCAAACAGCAGCAGCGCCATCGCAAAGCCTGCCCCCCAGGCTTGCCAGGTTTCCCATATAGGATAAGGATATTCTTCTTGCCAAGCGAGGCCATTTGCGAGAGTCACTAACCCCACAATAAAAAGCCAGGATGAGTCAATAATCAGCGGAATGCCAAAGATCGACCCGATTTGCCAACCCGAACGAGTGCGCCCTTGCATTGCTATAGCCTTTGTCAAAGTTGACTGTGATGTTTTGAGCCGTCAAAGTGAGCAAAATCAACCCATAGCTCTATGGTAGATAATCTTGCGAGACATGCCCGTTGATTTCTGCTGCAATAACGCAATGCACCCATATTCAAATGCGGTCTTACTGAGAATCTCAGGATTGAGCCATTGCTGCATTTGCCTCTGCTAATATCCCTTTCTCCTTCTTCTGGATGATAAAAAAGACTTTTCTTTTAGCGAAACTGAGACGCAAGCAGGTTTTCTGTCCTCTGTTTACGCGTCTGGGTAGTTATGCTTGGGGGTTCAGTTACGGCAACCCGTATCCTCAAGGTGGTTACGATCTGTAGCCCAAATTGTTAAGTTTGTTTACATAAATTAATTTCGCTGTTCACTAAGCACTTTAAAAATAGGCTTGGCTCACTAAACAGCTTTTCACCTCAACCGCACGCCAAAGGATGGGCAGTATCAATGAGCATTAACGATAAGCCAAAACCCTCTCGCTCCAGACTCATTGGCAACATATTGCTAGGGGT
>JBGSVR010000655.1:0-1769 GCA_041752855.1 Thermosynechococcaceae cyanobacterium | reverse complement strand
CAGTGGAGTAGCAACACCTTTTTTGGACAGGTGGGCGTTGGCGTTGGCTCTAAAACGCTGCTGGACTGGTCTCAGCGCTTCGGGTTAGGACAAAAAACCGGAATTGAAATTGGTGGCGAAGCAGAAGGCTTTTTACCAACCCCAGACTGGAAAAAAAAGGTTTGGCAAGAAAACTGGAACCCAGCCGATTCGGTCATGATGGCAATTGGGCAAGGCGCGGTACAGGTGAGTCCGCTTCAAACGGCAGTGGTGTTTGCAGTTCCGGCAAACGGCGGCTACCGCGTGAAGCCCCATCTGCTGAAATCTGATGCTGATACCAAGCGATGGCGACAGTCTTTAAACATCAAGCCCCAAACCCTCAATACCCTTCGCACAGGAATGCGAGCCGTGGTCGAAGCCGGAACCAGCACCGCGCTCAACGTGCCTAATATTCCGCCCGTGGCAGGCAAAAGTGGCACAGGCGAAGATCCTCCACGTCCTTCTCATACATGGTTTGGTGGATTTGCACCTTTCAGTAAGCCAGAGATTGTAGTAGTAGCCTTTGCCGAAAACTCTGGCGGGGGCGGTGGTAGCACTTGTGGTCCTATTGCCCTCAAGGTGTTTGAGGCGTATTTCAAAAATAATCCAGTCAAATAGCCTAGCGACAGAGTACAACTTCCGGTGCTCTAGACTACATTTGGCTAAGGTTTGCTGCCATTATAGAAGTAGAACGATTGCCCTTGATGGCAGGATGACGATTCTTTTTTACAAAGTATGTGAGCCGTATGGCTGTTTTTCTAATTTTTCTCTCCACAGCATTCAGCTTGGGGGAGAAGTTTGGCAAACTTCAGAACACTACTATCAAGCCCAAAAATTTGTGGGCACACAAGATCAGACGCTTTGTCAACGCATTCACAATGCGCCTAGTCCTGAGATAGCTGCTGCTATAGGCCGAGATCCAATCCACTCAGTTCGGCCAGACTGGGACGCTGTGAAGATATCCATTATGTACAAGGCCGTCTTGGCTAAATTCATGACCTATCATGACCTCTCGGAGATATTGCTCAGTACCGGAGAGCAAATGATTATTGAAAATTCCCCTACCGATACTTTTTGGGGATGCGGTTTAGATGGAAGTGGGCAAAACCATTTAGGAAAAATTTTGATGCGAATTCGACAAGAAATGCGAGAAGCTTGACTGAAAATCGGGGCAAGTCTCTCGCTTCAGAATATGGGGCTAGCCCATTAGCAACTTTAGGGGCATGAACTAGGGCTGTGCATCAAAGCGTGTGCGAAACCCACCGTATTTGATCCAGTATTGTTTGAGGGTATGGCAGGGCAGATTGAGGCTGGCTTTGGCGCGATACAGCAGCACTTGACGATGATCGCCCATCCAAATCTTGCTAACTGGCTCTACCCCAATAAAGGTGCCCCCCAAGATCGTCACGCAATCAGAAAACCGCTCGACGGCGCTATAGTCAACGGTCTCAAAAACAAAGAAATTTCCTGAGCAAATTAAATGACGGCTGCGAATCCAGCACTGCATCTTTTTTTGAGCTTCTGGGGGCAGCATCTTGGCTTCGGCAAGGATAGGGAGGGCTGGAGGAGCGTCATGAGAGAGTAGGAACTTCATGGGCAAAACATTCCCGTTTCTGAAATCGCAGGGGGCCAAAAGCAGAACCCCAAACTTGCTGATGGGTATTGATATCTAAGCCTCGGTCTAGGCTGACCCAGGTAGTTTCTGTGATTTCAACGTAGCTATGGAGATAGGTTTGACAGCCATTTTTCTC
>JBGSVR010000654.1:0-4639 GCA_041752855.1 Thermosynechococcaceae cyanobacterium | reverse complement strand
CGGATTAAGCGATTAGCTCGTAAAACGATTTGTTTTTCCAAATCAATCGTGATGCATGATGTTGTGATTGGATTATTCATTAATCGCTTTGAGTTTGGTTGTGCCGTTTAATTCCAATCCAACAGATCTAGCACATGACCCTTTGCGGTTTAGCACAACCCCCTGAACGCCACTGCCTGCGATCGCCTCAAAGTTCTGCACCTCTGCTAATTCCTGTTCTTGAGATTTGGCATACTGCACCACTGCTTCAGCTAAAGGATGCTCAGAATTGCGCTCAACAGAAGCTGCAAGCTGGAGCAGCTTAAGCTCATCGCTAGCATCCATGCCGCTCACGCTGACAAAATCTGTGACCGTGGGCTTGCCTTGAGTCAGCGTCCCCGTTTTGTCGAGGATGATGGTTTTAATCTGATGCGCCAGTTCCAGACTATCTGCCCCTTTGATTAGAATCCCGTTTTCAGCGCCTTTTCCCGTCCCCACCAAAATAGAGGTGGGGGTTGCTAAACCTAATGCACAGGGACAGGCAATAATCAGTACGCCAACCGTGGTAATCAGCGCCAGGGTGATATTGCCCATGAAGTTGTACCAAAGGATGAACGTGGCGATCGCCACTGCAATCACCACAGGCACAAACCAACCTGTCACCCGATCAGCTAAGCGCTGAATCGGGGCTTTAGATCCCTGTGCCTGCTGCACCAGCTTGACGATTTGGGCGAGAAACGTATCTTTACCAACCCGCATGGCGCGAAATTTGAAGCTGCCTGTCTTGTTAAGCGTCGCTCCAATCACCTCATCGCCGGACTGCTTTTTGACGGGGACACTTTCGCCTGTCACCATTGCTTCATCCACCGTTGAGGAGCCATCTACTACTTCCCCATCCACCGGAATCTTTTCACCGGGGCGGACTTGAATGATGTCACCGATTTGGACGGCGGCGATCGAAACCTCCATTTCCTGACCGTTCCGCACAATCCGAGCGGTTTTTGCCTGTAGACCCATCAGCTTACGAATGGCGGCGGAGGTTTCTCCTTTTGCCCGATTTTCAAAAAGCCGCCCTAGCAGAATTAGTGTAATTACAACAGCAGCCGTTTCGTAGTAGACCTCTGGCGTTAGACCCTGAGCCGTCAGAAAACTAGGGAAGATCGTTACAAAAAGTGAGTAGAAATAAGCCGCGCTAGTGCCCAGAGCGATCAGCGTATCCATCGTAGCGGTATGGCGCTTAAAGGCTTTCCAGGTGTTGACATAAAAAGACTTACCGCACCAAAACTGCACAGGTGCTGTTAGCGCCGCCTGTAGCCAAGGATTGTGCAGCCACATTGGAATGAACGGCAGGTTTAGCCCCGTCATCATGGGCAGTGAGCCAATGACCAAAATGATGCTGATGATACCGCCCAGCCAGACCTTTCGCGTTAGATCGCGTGACTCTGCATCTCGTGCTCTGCGTTCAGTGTCATCCTCCCCAGTCAGTAAGTCCTGCTCTTGAATGGCCTGAGCAGAGTATCCAGCCGCTTCGACAGCCGCTTTGATCGCGCCGAGATCGGTTTTCTCAGGATCGTAAGTGACGGTGGCCTGCTCAACCCCATAGTTGACGCTGCCCTGGCTTACCCCTGGAAGCGCGAGAATCGCGTTTTCAATGTTGTTGGCGCAGGAGGCACAGCTCATGCCCCGTAATTTAAGGGTGGCGTTCTCCATCAGACCTGCCTCTAGTACATTTCAGACTGTTGCTAAGCCACAGGGTAGCCAGCCGCTTCAACCGCATTTTTGATGGCGGCTTCAGAAGCTTGAGTTTCAACCTTGACCTGCTTGGTTTTTAGATCGGCTTGTACGCTGGCAGTAGGATCAAGGGCGAGCACCGCTTTTGTAATCGTGTCGCTGCAAGCGGCACACGCCATATCGAGAACGTTAAATTGGAGTGACATCGTTTTAATCCTAAATTTAGAGACCCAACGAGGGATTCTTATAATTTAAAGACTCCAGTCGAGTAGAGAGTCAAGAGGTTCTCCACCTCGGTAGGAATTTTAATGATTTAATCGTGTCCCTATCGCATCAGCGCCTTCATTTCGCGGATCTCCCGCTCCTGCGACTTGACAATCTCTTTACACAGTGCCTGGATCGGCGGCTCTGTGATTGAAGCCTGTTGGCAAACAAGAATGGCAGCCGCGTGATGGGGAATCATTGATCGCAAGAACTGCTGGTTTCCAACACCAGCTTGCGTGCGGAGAAGTATCCAGAACAACGCAATCAGTGCTGCTCCTGCAAAGAGAAGCACAAAGTTCATCTGCTTGTTGTTGTACATCGTCCCCATCACCGTCAGCATGATGAGCAGCATAGAAGAAACCATTAGCCCTGCCATATAAACCTGATTGAGGCTGAGGAAGACGTTGCTTAAGACGTTTGCTCGTGAAAACATCAGGGCAACCATGACCACGTAGGAGATCAACAGCGCAATCAATAGGCGAATATAGGGCTGCATGGTCGTTTCCGGTTTCATGATGGATTTCTCCTGGCTTGTTTCGTAAAGACAGTAGGTTCACGTCATAAGAGCAGCAGCAGTGTCACTACAGCAGGCGACAGCAAAATGACCTAAGAAAGTAACATCGTCCTTGCTAGCCGAATGCAAGACCATATTCACCGCCTTTCTTCTCATTCTTAAAGCATGAACGCGCCCGCGAATTAGGCAATTCCAGCAACGCTGGCGACTTTACGATATTCCTCGGCGGCACGCCGACAAGCTTGAGCACAACTCTTACAATGTTCAGCATCATGCTTCTCACACTCCGTAGCACAAGCTTCACAAATTTCAATGCAAGATTTAACAACTTGCGGGATAAAGCGTGAGCTACGGCTCATGTAAGCAGCCGAAGTCCAACAGATTTGAGCACAATCAATGCAGAGGCTGGCGCACTCTGCCATATTGCCCAGGCATTGATCGGCACAGTGTTCACATTCGTAAGCACAGTGAACGGCAATATCCACACTAGATTGAGCAATTTTGTGAGCCATAAGATCCTCCTGGGAAAATTAAATTAAACGTTTAGATGTGATAAAAACCACGAATGATTTTTACTGCTCCATTACTTCTTGCTGAGTAAACTATGCCATTGCAAATGCCATTTGACGGCAAGATTGGGTATCAACTTAAGGCGGAACAGATTGTTTAGCATGGGTTTGAGGCTTTCATTCTCTGATGCCTATACTCCTGAGATTTAGCTAGAAATTGAATGTCCTAAAGTATTCCATGTTATGCCGCATCCCTTTTTAACACTAGGATGTTCTGATTACAGACGTATCTGCCTAATGGAGTAAAAGCTGATTGTAAGAATTTACGATTATTGAAAATCGATATTTCATCTTTATTTTATTTTTAAATGAATTACCTATTGAGATTTTAAGATTCACTGAACTGGATTCGACGTAATAACATGGCATTAATTGAAACAACGACGGTCGAAACGGCCATCAAAATTGCGCCTATGGCAGGTGTTAATAGAACGCCAAATGAGTAGCCAACTCCTGCCGCTAAGGGAATGGCAACAACGTTGTACCCACCTGCCCAAAACAAGTTCTGAGCCATTTTCATGTAGGTCGCTTTCGCAAGTTTAAGCGCGTAAGTGGCATCCAGCGGATCGCTTTTAACCAAGATTAGATCGGCAGACTCGATCGCGACGTTGGTTCCCGCCCCGATCGCCAGTCCTAAATCTGCCTCGGTTAAAGCAGGTGCATCATTGATGCCATCGCCTACAAAGGCAGTCGGCTTCTCAGCTTTGAGCTTATGAATCAGGGAGGCTTTATCTTCTGGTAAGACACGAGCATAGTAACGATCAATCTTCAAATCCCCAGCAACCGCCTTAGCAACGGCTTCGGCATCGCCTGTGATCATCACCACCTGCACGTCCATTTTCTGTAACTTGACAACCGCTTCTCGTGCCGATGGTCGCACCTGGTCTGCTAACCCAAAGAGGGCGAGAACTTGCTGGTCGTCCATCAGGACGATTGCACTTTCACCACGAGTTTCACGTTCTTGTAGTCCCTTTTCCAATTCTGCTGGAAACTGTAATTTCAACTCTTGAACCCATTCTGGTCTGCCGACCCGATAGTGCTGACCGTCTACTACGCCTTCAACGCCCTGACCTGGAACGGCTTGGAAGTCACTGGCTTTTGAAAGCTGGAGTTTGCGATGGCTGGCTTCTTCGACGATCGATTGTCCGAGCGGGTGTTCTGATAAAGATTCTAGGGCAGCAGCAATGCCCAAGGCTTTTGACTCATCAATACTATCCGTATAAATTCGCTGTACGCCAAAGTGTCCTGTCGTCAATGTCCCCGTCTTATCAAAGGCGATTGTTTTGATGCTTTTGGCTCGCTCAAACGCTTCGCGGTTTCTTACCAGGATGCCGTTTTTAGCAGACATTGCCGTAGCATTGACCAGCACTAAAGGGACTGCTAGCCCTAACGCATGGGGACAAGCAATCACCAATACAGTCACCGCACGATTCACTGCAAAGGTTTTCGACTTTGGACAAATCAAAATTACCCACCTGTTAATTCCAGGTGAGTAGATAGGCATAACTGCGATCTATTCTAAAAACTACGCAGCTATTACAGGCAAAGTATTTTGAGACTTACCTTTTTTAATCACTGGCAA
>JBGSVR010000653.1:0-2134 GCA_041752855.1 Thermosynechococcaceae cyanobacterium | reverse complement strand
ACGTTAATGGATGCCATTAGCGGGTTCCGGCCTGCCACCAGCGGGTCGGTCTATGTCAACGGCATAGATCTGTACAAAAACTTCAACGCCTACCGGACTGAGATTGGCTATGTCCCCCAAAAGGATATTGTTCACATGGAGTTAACCGTTGAAGAGTCGCTTCAGTATGCGGCCAAACTCCGAATGCCGATGGATACCACCCGTCCCGAACGCCACCAGCGGGTTGAAGAGGTGATGAATGAGCTAAATCTCACGGTACGACGGAATGTCCAGATTAAAAAGTTGAGCGGCGGTCAGCTCAAGCGGGTTTCCATTGGCGTAGAGCTACTGACCAAACCCAGCCTCTTCTTTTTAGATGAAGCCACTTCAGGGTTAGACCCTGGCACAGAGAAGGATCTAATGGAGCTATTACGGGTACTGGCGGATCAAGGCCGTACCGTCTTGCTAATCACCCATGCTACAACCAATGTGAAACTCTGCGACCAGGTGGTTTTCATGGCTCCTGGGGGGAATTTGGCCTTCTTTGGCCCGCCCCAGGAAGCCCTTAAATATTTTGGGGTGGAGGGATTTGATGATATTTACAAAAAGGTTGAAAATGAGCGATCGCCCGAGGAATGGCGAAACAAATATCTTCAGTCTCCTTACTACCAAAAATATATCGTAAGCCGCCAGCAGTCTCTAAACATTAAAGGTGACAGTCTTAAAGATAAAAAACGTCAGCGCAAAGTAGAGTCTGGGGCAAAGGTGAAGCACACCTCTGGCTGGCGACAGTTTATGATTTTATCTCAGCGAAATCTCGCAATTTTATCGCGCGATCGCATTAGCTTGACGCTGATGCTGGCGGTAGCACCCATGCTGGGGCTATTGGATAAAGTGGCATGGCCAAGCACCCTTCTCGACATTAATAAAGGCAACCCCAGCCTGACCATTTCGATGTTGTTTACCTCCGTTCTGCTCACGCTCATGGTTGGTAGCGTCTCCATGATGCGAGAAATCGTCAAAGAAATGGATATCTATAAACGAGAGCGAATGATCGGCCTTCAAATTGCGCCTTATGTCTTTTCTAAGGTCTGGGTTGCGGTGATTTTATCAATCTATCAAGGCATCATTTTCGTCTTATTCAAAAACCTCGCTATCGATCTACCGCATACCCCAGCCTTTATTGGTGGAATGTTTCTGACCCTCACCTTAGCAACCCTAAGCGGCATGATGATGGGTCTGCTGGGTTCGGCAATTTCCCCCAATCAAAGCGTTGCGCCAATGTTGGTGCTGATGCTCCTCATTCCTCAGATATTATTTGGCGGCGGTGTCCTGCCCATCCAAACCTTTGGGCCGCCCGGAATTTTCTTAAACAATACATCTCTGACCAAATGGCCCTTTGAAGCCCTTGTAACCTTAACAGCCTTTGGGAGAGACGTTGCTAGAGATACCGGAAAAGATCCAGCCAAGAAAAGTTGTTGGGCCTTAGACACCAAAAAAGAACGGGATGCTCTGACCAAAGAGGATAAAAAAGACTGCAACTGCATGGGAACAAATGTATTTAAGCAGTGTAATTTTGCCGGAGTAAGAGCATTTAAGAATGCTGCGATTGACGAACCAGAACCAATACAGCCTGTGCAGCCAACGCTCCCTGAAAATGCCACCGCTGAAGAGCAGATTGCTTACAAGAAAGATATAGAGAAATACCCAGACGATAGCAAAAAATGGAGTAAGGTCTATACGGATTGGAGTGTAAACAATAGCAGAGCAATTAGCGAAGCCGAAGGCAATATTAATGGGATTAGAGAGAAATTTGGGCAAGCTTTTGATGTTAATATCACGACTCATTTACTGATCTTCAGTGCGTTTATCGGCACGATGTTGCTCATGATGATTGCAGCTCAAAAAGTTAAAGATTATCTTTAGGGCGTCATCCCATTAAGATAATAATGTTTGTAAAAAAGGAACGCCATTCAGCATGACCCTTCAAATCCCTGTCATTGTCAACGGAGCGGCTGGCAAAATGGGTCGTGAGGTCATTAAGGCCGTCGCCCAAGCCGATGATTTGATTCTATTTGGTGCGATCGACCGTAACCCCGAACTCCAAGGTCAAGATATTGGTGAAGTCTGCGGCATTGAGCCATTGGAGATTCCG
>JBGSVR010000652.1:0-4903 GCA_041752855.1 Thermosynechococcaceae cyanobacterium | reverse complement strand
ACGTTTTTGGATGAGTCAAATAACGTCCTTTTAGCGACCTTCTTAAGCGCTGAGATTTTTTGTTCGGTGCTGAGATTTTTGGATCAGTTTTGGAGAGCGATCATCAAACCAGAGCCAAGCTTTTTTCAAAACTTCAGCCGCACGTTCGCGACTAACGATAGGCAAAGGTGAAGCGTTCGTCTAGTGCGATCGCCATTTGCAGAAGCAGCCCAAGCAAAAACATGAGCTATGGCCTCTGCTTTTGAGCGAAGGCCAAAGATTTCCCTGGGCTTTGCGAAGACGTGAGCATCCGTTAGGCGATCGCCACCGAAGTATGGACGGCTGAAGTTAGGCAAATGCTGAGCCTGGGTGATGTGCTTTTGCTGGGTATCGGCGTGGGTATTTGCTGTGCGATCGCCACTCTTTGGGGTGGTGCGAAAAAGATTTTGGAAAAAAATGTTCGGGTTCGTTCAGAAATTCCGATATTAATTTGAACCCATTTTTAGAGGTAACGGAATGGATGAGATTCAGTCAGTGCAGACGATTCCAGGTTTTAGCAGTGAGGGGGGGTGAGGAGCTGACAAAAAAGGAGATTAAAAATGTTCGGGTTCGTCCAGAAATTTCGATAATAATTTGAACCCAATTTTAGAGGCGGAGAAAAGGATGAGATTTAACCACAGCAATGATTTCTGGCTTCGAGCTGTAAGGCGGGTGTGGAGGGCTGAGAAAAAAGGATCTTAAAAATGTTCGCCTTGTGTCGGAGATTCCGATATTAATTTGAACCCATTTTCAGAGGTGTCGAAGACAAGAGAAACGGATCCCTTCAGTGTCCCATCCAGGGCATTGAGGTGGTGAATTCATTAATCATAAGGAGAGCAACGAATGGCAACTGAACTGATCATTAGCGTTGACATAGGTGCAAGCCTAATCAAGTGCTTCTATAGCTGGGAGGTTGATGGTGTCCTCAGAACTGCTGGGTATCGAACCCTCTGTAGTGCCGCACAGCGAATCACCTCAAATCACTATGCGTTGAGAACCTATGCGGATAACAGCACCTCGCTGGTTCATTTTGAAGATGAATATTGGGGGGTTGGTGAAAACGCTAGAGAAGCGGTGACAAATACTAACCTGCGGATGCCGAAGAGTCGCCATGCGATCGCCAAGGTCTTAGGGGTAGTGGGTCAGATCGTCAGGGAATATGTGGATATCTCATCACCGCCTGAGATGCATATCAAACTGGGCATTTTGCTGCCGCTCAACGAGATGGTCAATGCTAAAGACCTGAGTGAGCGGTTGATTAGTCTGCTGTATGGCTTTGGTCATAATGCTGACAATCTCGGATTTAAGGTTGTTGAGAACGTTCTGATCTCACCAGAAGGGACAGGTGTAAGCAAAATAGCGAAGCGTTATCCGTCTGGGGTAATAATGCTGGGTCACAGGGACATTACTTGGGCGTATACCAAGAATGCGGAAGACAGCATCTCTTTGTCAGATAGTCGAGCGTTGCAAGGATGGGGGATGTTGAAGCTGGTTCGACAAATTTCGTATCACTTCAACGATGAGCTATCGGCTGCGGCTGCAATCTATGCGGCTGGTGATGAGCTTCTTGACAAGCAACTTCTAAAAGTAGTTCTGCCCGAAGACTTAGCGCGGGTGAAGGCTGATATCCCAGAAGCGAGAGCATTGGTCTGGTCACAACTATGGGATGAGCTACAGGAAAGCACCATCCAGAGTGCAGACCAGGTGTTAGCGGCGGGAGGGAATGCCGTCTTCTGGCGTTCGGAACTAAAGCAAGCACTAGGTTCAAGGCTGTCGATGGGCGGGGAATTGATAAACGAGCTTCGGGGACGGTTCCCAAAGCTAGACCGTTCGCCGTTGCTCTATCGGCTATCGGATTGCTATGGCTTTTTTAAGACCTTAGAAACCGATGGCAGTCTAAGCCCTGCTGGATTGCAGGTCGTCAAAGGAGGGAGCCTGAAATGAATACCGTTGAGGTTTCGTTCAAGAAGTCGTTCGTTGGTACATCACCCAACGGGCTAACGTTTCACTGGATGAGGAGCATCTATTTTGATGCCCTTAAAGATGCTGTCGATAATGCTGTGCGGCTCGTTTATAGTCCATCGGTCTTAGCAGCGTCTCCAAACACCTGTGGAGAAGTTTTAAAGGAAGTGGCCTATTGCCGGGATGGATTTGAGGAAATGATGGCTCTAACCTCAAAACCTCTGGCACCCGAAAGTGCAGCCCCAAGCCGAATCAACGTTGACTTTGAGGGGGCGTATTCAACGGCTTCCAATCTTGGACAAGTCTATGAGTGGTTGCTCAAAGCATCAGGTAATCAGCCTACGAAAGAGATTTTTTATGCGATACGCCTGATTTACCTACCAGCAGCCATCGCCGCTTCGCCAAACACTCTTAAGGATCCCTTATTTCAGATTGAGCGATCTCGTTTGTTATTTGAGCAAAGGATGAAGTTGGCAATCTGGGAATCCAATCCAACCGAGGAAGCCTTGATTGCAAATCGACTTGATAAGGCATATCAGTCTTCGCCATTCAATCGTCCTGGGGATTCCATTGCAGCCATTCAAGATCCAGAAAACAGCATCGTGGAGAAGGCTGCAACGACTTCGACGGAGCCGAATCAAGGGACTGCCGAAGTAGAAGACTTTGACGATGAATATGTGGAAATAGACCGAACCCTAGACACAGATTAACTAAGGAGAACCGACATGAACCGACAAGACCTTGCATCGCACCTCAAACAGTCCTCAGAAAATGTTGTAGACCTACTCAAAGCAGCTCAACTACCCCTTGACTTGCCAGACTATAGCCCTGAGCAAGTGCAAGTCATTGAGGCGATCGCCCAGCTCGTTTCGAGTAAGCAGTCGAAAAGCTACCAAGAAGCTGGTGAAGTCTACCGCAAACCCATCCGCGAAGGCCAGCTTACTGAAGCAGTAGCGCGTCACCAGATTGCGCCTGAGCGCATCCCAGAAATCCTCAGCGCACTAAAGCTAAAGCCTGAGACATTGACGGACGCTCAACTTGAGCAGTTTGCAGAAGTGTGCGCCAAGCTTCAGTCAGGCGTAGACCTGGCGGCAGCAGTCCCAGCTAAGGCGACGCGGGGCAAGAAAGCGGCAGCGGTGCCTGAGTTTGTGCCTCAGTCAGCGGATGAGGATGCGGTGGGCGGGGCGATTGCCTTAGCGACACCGAGTAGTATCACCGCGCTGGAAGTGAGCCAAGAAGAATTAGCAACGCTACGAGATGTTGCAGATGCAGCGGCAAAGGCTGCTGTCACTGTGGATATTAGCGATAAGGCCGCTGAACTTGCGGTTGAGGTGGTTGATCAGATTGACGGTGTGATGCGGCAAATGATCATCGAGTCCATCTTTGGTGAAAACAGTCAGGTCAAGCCAGACCCAGATAGAGCAGCAGCACGAGTGCGTGAAATTAGAGCGCAACGAGGTCAACGATGAACACCATCAAAACTTTAAGCTCAGAAAATAGCACGGTGATTATTAGATCACTCCTCAGCCAAGACCCACGCCTTGCTGAGATTTTGAGTGAACTGCGAAAACAACTGCCTAAATCTATGATTCAACAGGCAGAAGTGTTTGAGGAATGGGTGCTAGATGCGGTCATGGATGAACTCAAAACATCCATTGAGAAGATTGATGCAGTCGCCCTCGCTAATGCCTTGCTCTCCAACAAGGTTTTACAGGGCAAGTTAGCCGTCCCGCTCAATGGCATCGCCAACGAGTTTATCGAACGATTCAAGGCTGTGTTTAAAGAGCAAATCCAAAATGAAACCCAGCAAATCCATAATCTACTGGCTGCACGAAAAGCCAAAGATAAGGCTGACAACCTCAAGCTGATGAAAAAGCGAGATGACCTGAAGCTAGAGCGCGATGTGGCGATCGCCAAGGGTGAGCTGCTGTGGCTAAGAATATCGGCGCTGCATGTGGCGGTGCCATCGTTGGTTGTCGCGGTCATTGTGGGTTTGTTGATTGGGATTAACTACCCGATGGACGTGAAATGCGTCGTGGGTGATCCGATCTGTGGGCTGCGGATTGGGCTGCGGGTGAGGAAGTAGTCAAGAAAGTGCAAGGGTTTTGTAGTTCGACAACAAAACCCTTGTCTAAAACGTCTTTAAGCCAAAACACAGAGGTAATTTATGCGTTTCGTACTTGGATTTCTGGTCGGAGTCGTCGTTACTGGCTTGCTCATAGATCGTGGGGTAAATCTGCCTGAGCGATTGGGTCGGGTGGTGAATACAGGTGAAGTTCAGAACCTCTGGAAAGATATCAATAATGCAGTGAAGAAGTGATGAGCTGGCTCTATCTTCTCGGCCTCCTGCTTCTCCTATGTCTGCCCTGGCTATGCCTGAAGTGGCTGGAGCTTAGACACAAGAAACGTGATCGCTATTGGCAAAAGAACGGCGATCGCCTCTCTCGCTATAACAGCATCACCAGACTGTTGCGCTCATCTAAGGTCACGCCCGAAAGCCCAGCGCCTGTTTCGGTGCCATTACCAAGGGTAGAACCGCCGCTAGGGACAGCTCGGCTTAAGCCAAAACATCAGCGCAATGTAGAGAGAGCGACACAGATTTTGGAGCTGCTCAGAAGCCAGGCCCACGCTATGGAATCGGAGCAAGCGCTCAAAATCGTCATCGGTTCGCTGCGGCGTATCGATCCGTTTGTCTTTGAGGAGCTGCTGCTGCACTGCTTTAAGGATGCTGGCTATCAGGTTGTTCGCAATCAACGGTACACAGGTGATGACGGTATTGATGGGCGCATCTACCGTGGTGGCAAACTTTATCTGGTGCAGGCTAAACGCTATGCAGGTCTGATTGATGCGGCACACCTACGGGAATTTGAGGACACCGTTGGGCGGTACAGCGCTGCTGGTGGCTTCTTTGTCCACACGGGGC
>JBGSVR010000651.1:0-2102 GCA_041752855.1 Thermosynechococcaceae cyanobacterium | reverse complement strand
TTGCCAGTGATTAAAAAAGGTAAGTCTCAAAATACTTTGCCTGTAATAGCTGCGTAGTTTTTAGAATAGATCGCAGTTATGCCTATCTACTCACCTGGAATTAACAGGTGGGTAATTTTGATTTGTCCAAAGTCGAATATTTAGTTTTTCCAGAACTGTACCAAAGGGCCGATCCAGAAAAGGGTTACTCGGATTTCTGAGCTTGCTAACGCTCAGTGGACTCTTGATCTTAAAACTGAATGCCTGGTCTTTTGCCATTGCCAATCCTCAATCAGAGACAGTAACAGTTGCCACTCGCATAGTGCCCCCCTTTGTAATGGGAGAACAAGGTAAGCTGACAGGCTTTAGCATTGATTTATGGCAGAAAATTACGGAACAGATAGACAAAAAATCAACGCTCGTTGTGTATCCCAGTCTATCGATGATGTTAAGGGCAGTGGCGCAGAAGGAAGCCGATGTTGCCATTGCAGCAATTTCGATTACCGCCGAACGAGAACAAAAATTTGACTTTTCCTATCCCATGTTTGCGTCAGGGCTAAAGATTTTAGTTCGAGACTCTAAGAGTAGTGGATTTGTCCCCAACGTCCTACGGGACTTGTTTTCGCCAGGGCTCATGCAGATTATTGGGCTTGCCTTTGTGATGGTGATGATTGCTGCCCATTTAATCTGGGTATTTGAGCGTCGTCACCCTCGGAGTTCAATTTCCGAAAGATATTTTCCAGGCATATTTGAGGCGATATGGTGGTCAGCCTCAACCTTGGCAACCCAAGCAGGAGAAATGCCCCGAGGCGGGTTAGGTCGCGTATTGGCGGTATTTTGGATGTTTATTGCCGTTCTATTCGTGGCGTATTTTACGGCTACGGTGACGGCTGGAATGACTGTTCAGACGCTGCAAGGAGATATTAAGGGCATTGAAGACTTAAAAGGACGAGTAACCGCAACGATTGCCAATAGTACAGCAGCCGAGTATCTCCAAAGTAGAGGACTAAAAACCTTAGAAGTTGACCAAATTGATTTAGCCTATACTGCACTCTTAAATAAAAATGTAGATGCAGTATTGTTTGACGCTCCTGTATTGTTGTACTATGCCGCCCACGAAGGTCAGGGAAAAGTATCGTTGGTTGGAGAAACGCTTCGAGATGAAAATTATGGAATATTATTGCCCATGAATAGCCCGAATCGTAAGGCTATTAATGAGGCATTGCTAAGTCTGAAGGAAAACGGGACTTACCAGTCTTTGTACGATAAATGGTTCAAAACCAGTTCGGATAAGTAGATTAGCATAATTAAACAAATTCACATTTTTATTATGTCTGTATTATCTCTCGACGACGAAATTATAGGATATCGACATGCAATCTAAGGAAACATACAGCATTCAAATATCTTTGGTTTGGGCTGCTATATTAAGTAACAGTTTGTTTCTTAATATAAGTTCTGCTACGTCTCAACCGCAGGTGAATTGTAAGAATCCTACTTCAAACATCGAGTACAAAGAATGTGCTTATCGTGCTTATCAAGCATCTGATCAAAAGCTAAACCAAGTTTACAAACAAATTATTTCAGGCATGACTGGAACGGAAAAGCAGCAGCTCATCAACGCACAGCTTGCTTGGATCAAGTTTCGAGATACAAACTGTGACTTTGAGGTTTATCGAAATCGAGACGGCACTGGATATGGCGGATTTTTGAGTAACTGCTTAGAGCGAATGACCAATTCGCGCATCAAAGAGCTACAAAACTGGCAACGATAAAGGTTAGTATCCCTAGTGTTCACCACTGGATCCCAGTTGCTTCTAAGAAACCTACTGTATATGCATTCTGGGAGCAGCACTTTAAGTGTGTCAAAAACCTCGGGATCCTAACCAATTTGAGGTTGTTAAACTTTTTATGAGGAACGCTGAAATCAAGGCTTTGCTGGCTTACCCACCTGTAACACCCGAATACCTCGCCGAGGGACATAGACCGTGAGGGTTGTGCGGTCAGCACTGAGCGCCGACGGGCCGAGTGGTAGCTTGATATTATTCTGAGACGGGATGCTCGGTGGCTGTAAGTCCAGTTTCTGCAATTCCTGCCCCGTTTGGGGGTTCCAAACCTTGAAT
>JBGSVR010000650.1:0-7898 GCA_041752855.1 Thermosynechococcaceae cyanobacterium | reverse complement strand
CTGGCTTTATTCCATCCCAGATGGGGTTGGAGGGCTTTCCTTAATTCGCTATATTGACTCATGGGGTTTCTCATGGATTTCGTAATTCTGATGAAACCCCATCCTCACAACATTTTCAAGCTTTTTGTCCTGTACTTAGATCTAATTTATCAATTCCCAGATTCTCATTACTCATTTTTAAGCTCTTGAACAATTGCTTAATTTTCCCATAAGCTTCATTGCCGGAAATCTTGCCGCCCGTTTCCAATGAGCAGATAAGGTCAATTTGGCTCGCAAATTCTTGAAGGTTTGCATTGAAAATCAAATTTTCCGGCGTAAAATCACCGTAGTATCGACTCCGTGGAGAGAGGAATTCATCTTTGCTGGGTAGTTGATTTTCAGACATTTTTACCTCCTTGGATGGAATCAAGATTTCATTAACTTCGCCACATTTACTTCGATTGTAAGTAAGATAAGCTTTCCACAGTTGTGTTTAGATTATTATGCTATCTGAGGCTACAGTGTACACACAAGTCTAATCGAACCCAGATTGTGGGAATCTTGACTCGTTAGAACCTTGATTCCTCGTTAAATGCTCTCAATAAGCAAGAATTATTGAGAATCAACTGGGTTCTTGAAACCTAGACTGGATAACGGTTTTAGGAGACATAACAAGATCCTACAGACTTGTGTGTACACCGTAGGCTACCTGAGGGTGTCGCTCCACAATTGAGACAACCGTTATTGAAAAGCGGATGAATGTTCAGAATTTCTCAGGGCTACACCGCCGTCCAGATAAGCTTCTGCCGTATCAACTTCTTCCATAGTACGCCCCATTTGACGGTTCCCACTGCCCTGCGACTTCAGCATAATCAGGGAATGGGCTTTGCGCTGGCCCTTGCAGATGAATCGCACAGACCGAAGCCTCGAAGCCAGAGTAGACGCTCTAAAATCCCCCATAAAGGTCAATCTATCGATTTCGGTGTTTGCCTGGGTAATCATATTTAGGCAAGCTGAAGTGAAAGAATGATCGTTAAAATCCTCTGCACCCAAATCTTGGGCAGTATGATTTTAAAGGGTGGAATGGAGGGAGCGCAGACAATGCCCTTGATACTGTTCAAAATTTCTATTCGTTATGCTTCCAACCCTTCCATATAGTTTAGAAAAGATGAAGACGGTTGACTCCAAATCCACTTTAGATGCAGTTCTAGTCTGCGGATTAGGCAGTTTAGGCCAATCCTGTGTCTCTGTGCTGAAGGGCTTTGGCGTAACCGTTTATGCCGTCGATTTGATAAAAGTTCAGTATTGGGACATCCCCACCATGTCTGATCTACTGGACGGATTCTGGGTTGGTGATTGTCGTCAATCTCAAGTTTTAGAGCAAGCAAAAATACAGGACTGTAGGGCAATTTTATTGCTCACAAGCAATGATCGGGTGAACCTGAACGCCGCTTTTGCAGCACGGGTGCTTAACCCTAACGTTCGGCTGATTGTGAGATCGCAAAAAGAAAATCTAAACGGTCTACTGAGTAAACATCTGGGCAATTTCATAGCCTTTGAACCAACCCAACTGACAGCTCCGGCGATCGCCTTAGCGGGACTTGGGGATGAAACGCTGGGGTTCTTTCAGCTCGACCAACATCTCTTTCGCGTAACCCAGGAAAAGATCACGCCCAACCATGCCTGGATCCATCAATGTCAACTGCACAAACTCAATACCCTCTCTCGGCGATTGCTCAGCCATACTCGATCAGACGATTCGAGGCCAGATCGGATTTATGAATGGGAACCGAACGCCTTAATTCAAGCGGGTGATCGCATTACCTATTTAGAAATTACCAATAAACTGGCTTCATTTGCGGGTGGGGCGACTGAAGCTCCTTACCGCAAACCCGCGAAACTTACCTTAATCTCTCAAATACAGTCCATTAGGCGGCAGCTTAAGCGTAAATGGCGATCGCTGACTCAAACGGAGCGAGTGGCGCTATCCGGCATTCCAATCATGTTGGGGCTTGTCGGTCTTTGCACCATTCTTTATCTGCTGCAATATCCAGATATCCGCTTTCAAGATGCGTTGAATGTGTCACTGGTGCTGATTCTCGGAGGCTATGACAATCTATTCGGTCAGTTGAAACTGCCGTTTCCAATTCCGGTCTGGCTCCATGCGTTTAGCTTTGGACTTACGCTTTTCGGAACCCTGTTCATTGGAATCCTCTTCGCCCTTCTCACCGAACGGGTATTCTCGGCAAGGATGGTCTTCTTAAGCCCTCGTCCGCCAATACCCACAGCGAACCATGTCGTTATTATCGGATTAGACGGTGTAGGACAACAGGTTGCATCGCTTCTGCAAAGCTTAAAGCATCCTTGTGTCGGAATACATTCCGAACCCTTAGAAAGTGGAGTTTTACCTCATCTGCCCCTTGTCGTTGATGCGCTGCGGGAGGCTCTCCCCAAAGTTAATTTGAGCACAGCTCGCAGCGTCATGATTTTGACCAACGACGAAATGACCAATCTCGAAATCGGGTTAATGGTGCAGGCAATAAAACCCCACTGTCCCTTGGTTCTAAGAACTTCAGATTCGCAGTTTGGAGCACATATTGTGCGACTTTTGCCCAATGCCAAGGCATTTAGTGTAGATGCGCTAGCGGCGGAGGTATTTGCGGCCGCAGCCTTTGGAGAGAATATCCTGAGCCTCCTGCATGTCAACCAGCAAACGGTAATGTTGACCGAATATCGCGTGGAGACCGGAGATACGCTCAACGGTCGTCTCATTGCAGAGGTGGCCTACGGGTATTGCGTAGCGCCCATTCTCCACCAAAGAAACGTAAGGGAGCCAGAAAAACTAATGCCCTCGGACGATATCAAGCTACAGGTCGGCGATCGCCTCATTGTCCTTGCTACCCTGACAAGCTTGAAAAACATAGAGCATGGAAGAATCGCTCAGCCAACTTGTCAGGTTCGAGTCGAAAAGGCCCTCTACCAAGAATCTATCTTTGATGGTATCGCCACAATCTCTAGAATTTCGGATTGTGACTTGGGAATGGCAAAAGCTCTCATGGAGCGCCTTCCCGCAACTTTATCTACGCCGCTCTATACACAGCAGGCACAACGTCTAATTTATGAACTCAGCAAAGTGCAAATCCTTGCCTATGAGACTTCAACTCAACGTTGACCCATTTAGCCCCTACCATAGTCTAAAAAAAGCTCCAAGGGGCACCTCGATCAATTCATCTTTATTAAGAATGAGCTGTCAGCAGACAATGGTCTGAGAGATCTAATACTTAAGAAAATCTATTTTTTGGAGTGTTACCGAGTCAATCTTTACTCATGAGTTTACTCAATCTTTTTTAATATTTATCTCTACGCAAGTAAAATTTCCGTCTTGGTAGAATCTATGTCAATACTTAACATAAGAATCATGTCTTCCTGACCCAACCTTAACCTTGGGTACCCAGAATAATACTGTTGACACAACGTAGGAATTTAATATTAAGTCTAAAAAGCTCTATTGAAATCTTCTAGCTTTAGCCCAAACCTCAAAGGTTTGCCAAGGAAGAAACAATATTTAATGAGAGGGAAATAGGGAATCTGACGCTGGATAATCTCGAAGCTCGATAGAATAAATGCCTTGTAAGCAAGGAGCATGACTAAAAAATATCTATTGTAGATTCGTCACTATTTCTAACTTTGATGTGCCTTTAATTTCCTATTGAGATGGAATCATAATGCTTCCCACAGCATTTATAAGACATATTTGAGCATCGAACAGACAGAATATGAACTTGCTGGATGGCATTTTCTTAATCCTCCACTCCCTTTTTTTACTTCCCTATTCACAACCAACTGGAGAATATCAGTTATGGTTAACACCGTTCCCAACAATATTCAAATTGAAGATGATCGCACGGGGATTAATCTCGAAACCCTGAAGCGGGGCTTTCTGGATAACCTATTTTATATTCAAGCTAAGTTTCCTAAGATTGCCACCAAAAATGACATTTACATGGCATTGGCATATACAGTGCGAGATCGATTGCTCAATCGATGGCTCAATACGTCTCAAGCCTATTTAGAAAAAGCGCCTCGCATGGTTGCCTACCTGTCAGCCGAATTTTTAATGGGTCCCCATCTAGGCAATAACTTGATCAACTTAGGGCTTTACAACTTGGTGAAGCAGGCAATGGATGAATTTGGCATGAACCTAACCGATGTTCTGGATCAAGAAGAAGAACCCGGATTGGGCAATGGCGGTTTGGGACGATTAGCCGCTTGTTATATCGACTCCTTAGCAACACTCGAAATTCCTGCCATTGGCTATGGCATTCGTTATGAATACGGCATTTTCGACCAGGATATTATAGATGGTTGGCAGGTCGAAATAACGGACAAATGGCTTCGCTATGGCAATCCTTGGGAAGTGGCACGTCCTGAGGCTGAATTAGCGGTGAAATTTGGCGGACATTTAGAAACTTACACGGATAAATATGGTCGCTACTGCACTCGGTGGGAGCCTTACAAAGTGGTCAAAGGGGTTCCCTACGACACCCCGATCTTAGGCTTCCAAACCAACACTGTAAATACTCTGCGGCTGTGGAAAGCAGAAGCACCAGAGTCCTTTGATTTCGATGCATTTAATAAAGGGGATTACTTCGGTTCAGTTCAAGAAAAGAGCGAGTGTGAAAATATCACCAAAGTGCTTTACCCCAACGACGAATCTTATCAGGGAAAGCAGCTAAGGCTTGATCAACAGTACTTCTTCGTTTCTTGTTCTTTACAGGACATGATTCGAATGATGCAGACACAAAATCTTGCGCTGGAACGGTTTCACGAACATTATGCAATTCAATTGAACGACACCCATCCCACCATTGCCGTTGCGGAATTGCTGCGGATTTTATTAGACGAATTTGGGTTTGATTGGGCTATTGCCTGGGGCATTACGACAAAGACCTTTGCTTACACTAATCATACGCTTTTACCAGAAGCTCTAGAACGCTGGCCTCTGGAGATGTTTGGCAATTTATTGCCTCGCCATCTAGAACTCATTTACGAAATTAATCGACGCTTTTTGGACGAAATTCGCATCAAGTTTCCCGATGATTTTGATCGAATCCGGCGTATGTCTATTATTGATGAAAGCGGTGAACGCTATGTGCGGATGGCTCACCTTGCCTGTGTGGGTAGTCACGCCATCAACGGAGTTGCCCAACTGCATAGCAACCTGCTGAAGCAGACCACGCTACACGACTTTTATGAAATGTATCCTGAGAAATTCACTAATGTGACCAATGGCGTTACGCCTAGACGTTTCATGGTTTTGAGCAATCCTCGGCTGGCAAATCTGATTACGAACAAAATTGGGGATGCATGGATCAAGAATCTGGATGAACTAAGGAAATTGGAGAACTTTATCGAAGATGAGAGCTTCCGAAACGACTACCGCCAGGTGAAGCAAGCCGTTAAACAAGATCTAGCAGATTTTATTGAGACAAACTATGGCATTGAAATTAATCCCCTCTCGCTGTTCGATATTCAAGCCAAACGCATTCATGAATACAAACGGCAACATCTAAACGCCCTCTACATCATTACGCTCTACAACCGGATCAAAGCAAATCCCGACCTAGATTTTACGCCACGCACTCTTCTATTTGGTGGCAAAGCGGCTCCTGGATACTACATGGCAAAACTGATTATCAAGTTGATCAATGCGATCGCGGCTGTAGTCAATCATGACCCAGACATGCGGGATCGTCTTAAGGTTGTGTTTTTGAAAGATTACAACGTTAAGTTTGCCCAGCGGGTTTATCCTGCCGCCGATCTCTCGGAGCAGATTTCTACCGCTGGAACAGAAGCTTCAGGCACGGGAAACATGAAGTTCTCAATGAATGGTGCGCTGACAATTGGCACATTTGATGGCGCAAACATTGAAATTCGGGAGGCAGTGGGAGCTGATAACTTTTTCCTGTTTGGGTTGACGACTGAAGAAGTACTTGCCAAGAAAACCGCTGGATACAACCCCTGGGACTATTACAACAGCAACGGAGAACTGAAATTGGCGATTGATCGTATTTCCTCAGGCTTCTTCTCTCACGGAGACCCAATTCTATTCAAGCCTCTGTTAGACTCCTTGCTTTATCGCGACGATTACCTAGTGCTGGCTGACTATCAATCCTACGTAGAATGCCAAGATCGAGTAAGTGAAGCATACCGCGATCAGGATCATTGGACTCGCATGTCGATCTTAAGCGTGGCACGGATGGGCAAGTTTTCTAGCGATCGCTCCATTCGCGAATATCTACAAAATATTTGGAGAACGCCACCTCTAAAGGTTGATGTGTCTGAATACTGCCAATCAAACAGTGATTTGAAACTAACTTTCTAGCCTTGGGTGATTGAAAAATGAATTTTTCCTTCTTTCCGGGTCATAGTTATCCCCTCGGGGCAACCGTCTACCCCGATGGGGTTAACTTCACTATTTTTTCCCAACACGCTGAAAAAATCGAGCTATTACTCTTTTCAGCACCCAACGACCCCCATCCTACCCAGGTTATTAGCCTTAATCCCGAACAGAACCGCACTTACTATTACTGGCATGTTTTCGTCCAGGGTTTGAAGGCGGAACAAGTCTATGCATATCGCGCGCACGGGCCATATCTTCCGCAGAAAGGGCTGCGCTTTGACCCCAGTAAAGTCCTTCTGGATCCCTATGCAAAGGCGATTGTCGGCTACTCAATTTACGACCGAAAAGCAGCAATTGAGCTAGGAAGAGACAACTGCGACAAGGCTTTACGGGGTGTAGTGGTTGCTTTGAGAACCTATGACTGGGAGGGAGACCATTCCTTATGCCACCCCTACGCCAGCAGCATCATCTATGAAATGCACGTTGGAGGCTTTACGCGCCATCCTAATTCAGGAGTCACCCTTGAAAAGCGGGGGACTTTCGCTGGACTGAGGGAAAAAATTCCTTACCTGAAAAACTTGGGGATTACTGCCGTCGAATTACTCCCCGTCCATTATTTCGACCCTGAATCTGCTCCGAATGGGCTAATTAATTACTGGGGTTACAATACCGTCAACTTTTTTGCGCCCCACTATGATTACAGTTCCAATAAAGACCCCCTCGGCCCCCTGGATGAATTTCGAGATCTAGTCAAGGCACTTCACCGAGCGGGTATTGAAGTTATCCTGGATGTTGTTTTCAACCACAGTGCCGAAGGTAACGAAGACGGCCCAACCCTGTCCTATCGAGGTCTGGATAACCCGACCTACTATATCCTGGAACCAGGCGATCCGGCAGCTTACACCAACTTCAGCGGATGCGGCAACACCTTCAATAGCAATAACCCCATTAGTGGGTGCTTAATTTTAGACTCCTTGCGCTATTGGGTATCGGAAATGCATGTGGATGGCTTCCGCTTTGACCTGGCTACTGTGCTGTCGAGAGGCGTTCAAGGTCAGCCGATTCTTCAAAAAGAAGCGAGGGCAATTAGCATTCTCTGGGCAATGGAATCGGATGCTATCTTGGCGGGGACGAAACTGATCGCCGAAGCCTGGGATGCAGCGGGACTTTATGCAGTGGGAGAATTCGTAAAGTATGGCGACTGGTTCGCCGAGTGGAATGGTCCCTTTCGGGACGACATACGCCGATTTGTCAACGGGAGCAGTGGAATGGTTAGCACTCTATTCGACTTTGGACAAATCAAAATTACCCACCTGTTAATTCCAGGTGAGTAGATAGGCATAACTGCGATCTATTCTAAAAACTACGCAGCTATTACATTCGACTTTGGACAAATCAAAATTACCCACCTGTTAATTCCAGGTGAGTAGATAGGCATAACTGCGATCTATTCTAAAAACTACGCAGCTATTACAGGCAAAGTATTTTGAGACTTACCTTTTTTAATCACTGGCAA
>JBGSVR010000649.1:0-16303 GCA_041752855.1 Thermosynechococcaceae cyanobacterium | reverse complement strand
TATGCAAATCGCATTAGTAGACTGCAACAATTTCTATGCATCTTGCGAGGCTGAATTTCAGCCCAAGCTTAGCGGCCTTGCCCTGGTCGTACTCAGTAATAACGATGGCTGTGTGGTTGCGCGATCGCCTCAAGCCAAAGCTGCTGGCATCCGTATGGGCGAACCTGTGTTCAAGATAAAGCACCTCATCGCGCAGCAGAATATCCAGGTTTTCAGCAGCAACTATGCGCTGTATGGTGACATGAGCCAGCGGGTGATGATTGCCTTAGCCCAGTTCACGCCGGAGATTGAGATCTACAGTATTGATGAAGCATTTCTAGACCTGTCGGGTTTTGAGCATCGAGATTTAACGCAGTATGGACAAGAGATCCGCGATCTCGTGAAGCAGTGGACGGGCATCAGCGTCAGTATCGGCATCGCGCCCACCAAGACATTAGCCAAAGTTGCAAACCGAGTTGCAAAGAAATCCGGCAGTGGTGTTTGCCATCTTGCTCAGCTAAACACGGATGAAGTCTTAAGTGCTTTTGATATTGAGGATGTTTGGGGCATAGGTCGTCGCTATGCCAAGTCATTGCGATCGCATGGCATCACCACAGCCCTTCAGCTTAGGGATGCTGATCTAGCGTGGGCAAAGCAGCAGTACAGCGTCGTCATGCAGCGCACCATCCTAGAGTTACGGGGTTATTCCTGCATTTCGATGGAGCTGGTACCGCCATCGCGCCAGTCCATCACGGTGTCTCGTTCCTTTGGGCGACCTGTGACGGATTTGCAAGAGCTGAAGGAAGCGATCGCCACGCACCTACCCCGTGCAGCCGAAAAGCTGAGGCTATATCGCCTGAGTGCAAATGTGCTTCAGGTCTTTGCCCATACCAGTCTATTCCGCGACAACTATTACAGCAACGGAGTCACAATCTCGTTACCTGTGGCAACCCAAGATACAAGAGAGCTGCTGTTTTTTGCCCTACATGGAGCTGAGTCAATCTATCGCCCTGGTCATGCCTTCAGTAAAGCGGGAGTGCTGCTGTTGGAGCTACAGCCGGAGACTTTGGTTCAGGGGCATCTGTTTGAGCAACGAGATATAGACCGATCAAAGCTGCTGATGCAGACGCTCGACAATCTCAACCGTCAATTCGGAGCTAGAACGGTGCAATATGCTTCAGCAGGGCTGACGAAGGGCTGGGGTTTGCGGCAGGAGAGGCGATCGCCCAGATGGACGATGGCGTGGGGTGAGCTGTTGGTGGTGAGGGCTTGAGGGTTGCGAGGGAGTGCTGGTTTCGGTATTTGGTGCAGGGCGTTTGTGCTTTGGGGGGGGCGATCACCTTCACGAGAAGCGCAGCATGATTTCACAGGCGATCATCTCAATCATAGTGATGCTGAAAAGATTACGGTTTTGTTTCAAGTGCGGGGTTTACCAAATTGTGCCCGATGCTTTACGGTCGCTATGCAATAGCTTGACATTGCCTGGCATTACCCAAATCGTCCATTGAATGTACTGCTCATGTTTTTATGACTCTGGCCTTTGTTAAAACAATTAATTTGTTGGCAGATTTGTCGTCACTTTTATGTCTTAGGAAGCTAAAATATTTGAGAATGCGGCAATATATTCAGAATGAGTTTTTCGATCCTGCCAATACATATTGCTCAGGTTCAAATCGCTGATTGGCTCACAAATTAAAAGAATATCTGGTTTGACTTTATTAGTGATTAAAACCTGTATTGTGGTTTTAACAAGAACTAACTTTTCATCTCTGCAACATAGAAAACTTTTTCTTTCAATTTTATTGTTGGGATTCTTGATGCATTCAATACTATCCAGCTTTAGGCGTTCATGATATTCATAGTGAAATAAATTTGACACTGGATATCCCACCAAATCAGTTTTTATTCTGTAACCTAAACAAAATGCACCGATAGGGTTTGTAGATACAAGTATACCCTTTAAATCTATAATTAAGTAAAGTATTGTCTGAAGCCTGTAAGGAAATTTTTTAAAAATCATCAGTTTATAAAACCTATAAAATTACTAGTAATACTGACTGTGTTTAGCAAGTCTAACTGCCAATTTAATAGAATAAATTTCATGTATTGCTCAATTAAATTGGGTTGATTACATCTGAGATAAGTCTTTGAGTTTGTTTCAAGGAAAGAAATTCACCCTGACTAGCAATTTCTTCATTAACTATAATAGCGGGAAGCCATATAACTTTTTGTTTATGAATTTCTTTGATTTCATATATAAGATTTACTTCTGCTTTTATCCTTAAATTTGAAATAGCGATGTGTACATTTTCTTTAAATACACTAAAATTTCCATACTTTGAAAAAATAATGTCAATTACAATCATTATGATTCACTATGATGTTCATGAAATAAACCTATTAAATTAAGTAAATATTTTAACTTTATTTACTTTAATAAATAAATTATTCAGCTCATTTAATTTTATAATTCTTTTGAGTTAAGCTATCAATGATCTCATTTGCTAAATCTTTGCCTGCAAAAATGGCTAGTTCAATAGTAGAGTAATGCTTCCAGTGAAGATACTGATTTGCGTGTGAATCTAAACATAGAACTGTATAAGAAATTGGTTCCCAAAGCACTGGGACAATGAGCCAGTTTCCATATATAACCCCCTGTTGATAAAGATGAATGCCTTTTTTATGAGATAGTTCAAGCATGTATGAATCCAAGAAGAGATCTATTTTGACCTAAATTGATTGAGAGTTTTTAATAGACAGTTCTTGAACTCGTTGTTTAACAAAAGCATCTCCCGCAGAGAGTGCTTCCTCAAGACTGCTGTATTTTTTCCATCGAATGTAGCGTCTTCCCTTGGGACAAAAGCAACTAGAAGTGAAAGTGTGCTTATTCCAGAACATGGGAACAATAAGCCATCCTTGGTACTCGATTTTTTGGCTATATAGATGTACTCCTTTATTTAAAAAACGCTGAATACCTATAGATTGATATAATTGAGTCATACCTGTAATAAATTTCTTAACCTATATTTTAAAGACTGAGAACATTCAGTAGATCAACTTAGGCTAGACATTTAAACTCTTGCTAAAATGGTTTTTACTTCCATCTGAAGGGTGACAAAGTAAAGTTCAACCTTGAGTTTAGGATATCGCAGTTGAATTGCCAAAGATGCTTGATTTAAATAATTAATGTGTACTTGCTCTTCTCGTTCTAGATCTTGGCTCAACCTAGAATCTATTTCTTGAGTGAATGCACCACATTCTTGATGATCCAAAATAATCACTTTTTCAATGTGATGTAAGCGATAAGATAAATCAAGTTGATGCCAAAAAGCATCAGTATTAGGAGAATTGATAGAACTTTCTAAAGCTAGAGAAGCACCTGCTAATGCTGTTAAATCATATTGATTTTCGAGACTCTGCCCTAATAGGAAAGAATGCTCTTTTTCTAAAAATCGAAAATCAATACAGCTAAGAACTAAGGCTTTTGCATTATGACCTATAGCGTTTGCAGGTTGCGCTGCTAGCAGCCAAGGTAAAGTAATTGCTCCAGATAGAATAGATTTCACAAACCATCGACGACTGAACTGGGGAGGATGTCTACAGTGACAACCATTAGCCTCTACTCTTTAGATGGATTCATTGCTTTGATAAGCTCTAAATTAAAATAGTGAATCTTAGGATTAGCATGGACTCTTACTGGCTCGTATATCCAAACTTCATTCATATTTAGACATAGCTGAACGAACTTTAGATTTTCAATGATTTGAAAAACCAATGATTCAATAAGTTTCATAACTGTTTTCCTTTAATGAATGGACTTAGATTTTGAAAACTGTGTGAAAAAAAATGAGAAACTAAAAACGTTTAGGATGTCACTCACGAGTACCTGCTAATTCCTCAACTTTTGGATTAGGGTTATCGGCAACATTTTCTTCAACCACTGGCCTTAGAGAATGGATAGCCTCATCAGTGGTATCAAAGCAATTACTTCGACCAATCTCGTTAAGCAAGCCGCTGCGCTCTAGAAGCTGCTGTACTTCAGGCTGTAACCCGCTCAGGATCAGGCGACAGTTGTGGCGCTTAAGATCGTGGTAGATATCTTCAAGGGCAACTAATCCAGTCGTGTCCATGTTTGGTACAAACCGCAGTCGCAAAATCAGATATTTCACTTCCGGCTCCTCTCTCAAAAAGGTGACAAATCGTTCAGCCGCTCCGAAGAATACAGGTCCATCTACGCGATAGACCGCGATTTGTTTTGTCAACTCCAAAGGCACACCAGGCGGAAATATTTCTGTCTCAGGCATTTTCGCTAAGCTCAAGTCACTCATGCGCTTAATAAATAATGCACCTGCGGCAATCAACCCTACTTCTACTGCTAATACGAGGTCAAAGCATATCGTTACCAGCCAGGTCAGAATCATCACGCTAAAATCAGCGTAGGTTGCCCGAAGCAGCAACCCGATTGCCTCCCACTCAATCATTCGTACACTTGTCACCATCAAGATTCCAGCCAATGCAGCTAGGGGAACTTGAGCCGCTAAAGGAGCCAGGGTTAAAATGATTGCCGCTAAAACAACGCCATGAATGATGCCGGAAAGTCGGGTTTTACCCCCCGCTCGTACATTGACCGCCGTCCGCGCGATCGCGCCTGTTGCGGGAATCCCGCCAAAGAAGGGTACGACAATATTGGCTAAGCCCTGCCCAATCAATTCACGGTCGCTATTATGCTTTTCGCTGACCGTCATACCATCCGCCACCACCGCCGATAGTAAAGATTCAATACTGCCCAACGCAGCCAGTGCTAAAGCTGGGTTGATCAATTCTCGAATTAAGCCAAAGTTGTTCCAATGAGGAATCCCTTGAGGGATTGGTAAAGCTTGAGGAATGGCACCAATGGTCGGCACGTCAAGGTGCCAAAATGCCGCGATCACCGTGGCCAATATTAGTCCCACTAGAGAACCAGGAACAATCGTCGTCACGCGAGGCCAAATCAGCTTCGTGAAAATCACAACTCCAGCGAGTCCAACAGCAGCCCAATTGAGTCCCTCAATATGGATTCCTGTTGCCCATAACCCTGGTAGAAAATGCTCACTGCGCGGGAGCTGTAGCCCAAAAAAATTGTTGAGCTGACCGAAAAAGATAATGACAGCAATACCGTTGGTAAAGCCTGCTGTTACTGGATAAGGGATAAATTTGACCAGCCTGCCCAACTTAGCGACTCCTAAAGCCACCTGAATAATGCCTGCCATCACCCCCGCAATCCAAACTTTTTCAATACCGTACTTAGCGACAATGCCCACCAAAATAACAGCCATTGCGCCAGTCGGCCCCGTAATCTGAACCGGAGAACCGCCAAACACAGCCGCGACTATCCCCGCAACAATTGCTGTATAGAGTCCAGCCTTTGGCTCTACCCCACTCGCCACTGCAAACGCCAAAGCCAACGGTAAGGCAACCACCGCTGCCGTTAGTCCCCCTGTGAGATCGCCACGCCAATGTTCAAAAAGATGATTAGACCAAGATTGAGAATTATCCTTAAGCGGATTTGCTACAGCCATCAGAATCAGTAAACCTCCTTAAACCTTAGATTGTTAACCTCAGAGCCTTTATTCCAAGTGCTCTAGACTGTTGCGAATTTCGCTTAGTCGATGATCAAAGACTCTCATTGCTGCATCCAATACCTCAAATATGGCGAAGTCGGGGACTGAATAAAGCACAAAACCTCTACTTCTATGGCTGCGCACTAGGTTGTAGCGACGCAAAATCAACAACTGTTTGTACACCAAGGCTGTGTCTACCTCAAGCCATTGGGCAATGTCATTCACGCTCTGTTCACCTACTCTCAAAGTATCCAGAATCTGAATACGTAATGAATGGGCAAGTACCTTAAACAGCTCCGCCTTGAAGTCACTCGCCTTAAAATACACTTGAGTAAGTCATGACCTTGTTGTTTTGTTGTTTTTAGACCTTGCAATCTACAAAGTCTTGCATATAGATTAGCACTTGTGCTAGGGTGACGCAAGCAGGAGCAACCGAACGTGCTTCCGCCAATGCTGAGATTGCCGCTCCCTATGAGCGTTAACCTCCGAAGCTAACGCTCATAGGTATTTATCTAGTTCTCATCCCTTGAGAACGATAAGACCAAACTCATGAAGCGCCATTCTAGAAACTCAGAATATTCTTGTCCGTCGTGGAGCATTATTCGTCAACTGCCAAATTTCCAGCGAGTCGTCATGTCACATCATTCTTCTCGTGAGCAGGCCGAATATCACGCTAAAGCATTAAAGCGAATGCTGCCGCTAAATTCCTACGTTATTATTTTTAGTTCTACGCAGGATTATTGCTGAGTTGATACTTTTAGAATTAGACTATTAATTTATAAAATTTGAGAAACATGAATATTAAGATTTTTGATGTTGATCATGGTTTTTGTGCGGCTGTTGAAACAGATGAAGGTCATAACATATTGATTGATGGGGGTTCTAGCATTCGTTCAGGATTTCGTCCTGAAAAATATTTACTGAATGAGCTATCGCGTCACTTGGATTACCTTATTGTCCCTGCATACACTGAAACTCACCTATCAGCTTTTTTAGACTTAGTAAATCATTTCTCAGAAAATAACTATACGATTGAACATCTGATTGCAAACCCCCTGATTAATGCAGAAAGTTTAGACCAGATTTCTATGCGACATTTTGGCAATCATATTGTGCTAAGACTTCTCAATAGGATGTGTCGAGATTTTGTAAATCCAGTTCAGACACTTCAATTGGCAGGAGCAAAACTTTCCTTTTTTTGGAATGAGCATCCAGACTCACTGAAGCTGCATGATGTTTGCCTAGTAACATTTTTGTCGTATCGAGATATCAATATTATCTTTCCTGCTGACTTAGAAGTTGATGGATGGAAAGCTTTATTAGAAAAATCTGAATTTCGTGATTGTTTGCGACAGGTAAATATATTTGTTGCTGCTGGTCATGGACACAAAGAAGGATATTGTTCAGAAGTATTTGAGTATTGTCATCCTGATCTGGTCATAGTTTCAACTGATGATAGTGAACCTTCTCACCAAAGCCTTCTACAGTATGAAAGCCACGCAAAAGGACTTCAAACGCTTTGGGGAGAGCAGAAGTTAATTGCTACTAGACAGGCTGGCAGTATCAGTATTGAGCAATCATCAAATGGATTACTTGAAGTAATTTCGCGACAACCCAGAGTTTATCGAGTACCAGTGTAAGGCGTAGTAGCTTATCTTTATAAGCCTGAATTAACAAGTTGTATACAACATTCGATTTCACATTGCTTAAATCCGATATCGAGTGTTATGTGGTAATTGTTTTAAAAACTTAGAATATGTCTGATATGCATAATGAATATTTTGATAATTTAGATCCTATTGAAGATTTAGCTGATTCTGTTACTGACTTAGTAGAGAAATTAGTGCGGATTCATCAAAATCTAGAAATCCATCAATATAAATTACTTAAAGACGATGCCGAAGCATATCAGCGACAAGAAACTGTTAATCCACAGGCAATACTACAGTGGCAAAACTTTATTTCTCGCGTGGTGGCAGAACTCGATACCTTAATCATGCCTCTCTAGTATAAGTTTCAGATTTCGGCAATCGCTTATGTTCTATGAATGATGCTAATCTAGCTTTGAAGCTTTGAAGATATGAGTGTACTGAGTAAAATGACCTTTAAGCCTAGCTATTTTAAATCAGACCTCTTCAAGGTGTTGTCTAATCCAGTCCGAATACAAATTCTGGATGCACTGAGGTTAGGAGAGCAAAGCGTTAATTCTATTGCTGACTGGGTTAAAGCTGAGCCTTCTTCTGTCTCTCAGCAGTTATCTGTTTTACGGAGCCGTAACCTACTTAATAGCCGTAAACAGGGCAACTATGTCTTTTACTCAGTACGCGACCCTGCCATCTTTAAGGTTCTGGATGCCGCACTTGAAGTGTTCAACAACCATCTTGTAGATGTGCGCGATGCGTTGGAAAAGATGGAGTAAGAACTCCTCAATTATTTTTACAAGCTACACGTCATAGTAATTTTATCTGAATCCATGATGTCCACCCTCCCCTTAGATCATGCCTTGCCCTCTCATAAGGGGGATCGATTATTATCTGCTGCTCGAAGTGAATTGGTTGATCGCCCACCTGTGTGGATTATGCGGCAGGCAGGACGTTATCTCAAAACTTATCGACACTTACGTCAAAAATATCCCTCTTTTCAGGAGCGCTCAGAAAATCCTGATTTAGCAGTGGAAATTTCACTACAGCCATTTCATGCCTTTAAGCCCGATGGGGTGATTATGTTCTCTGACATTCTCACGCCGCTACCTGGAATTGGTATTCCTTTTGAGATTATCGAAAGCGAAGGCCCGATCTTGCCGCATCCCATTCATTCTCAGAGCTTAGTGGATGCTCTGTTTCCCCTTGACCCTGAAGCTAGTCTTCCGTTTATTCGAAAAATTTTGCGGTCTCTTCGGCAAGAAGTTGAAGGGCAAGCAACGGTTTTGGGGTTTGTTGGTGCGCCCTGGACGCTAGCCACTTATGCAGTAGAGGGTAAAAACTCAGTTGACTATAGCTTAATTAAGCGCATGGCTTTTCATGAACCAATGCTCCTCCATCAGTTGTTAGGTAAATTGACAGCGGCGATCGCTACTTATGCCAGGTATCAGATTGACTGTGGCGCACAAGTCATTCAAATCTTTGACTCATGGGCTGGGCGTGTGACGTTCCAAGACTATGAAACTTTTATCCTGCCTTACCAGCAGCAGGTGATTCGTCAGATTAAGGCAGTCTATCCAGACATTCCGTTAGCACTTTGCGTCCACGATAGCGCCAGTGTTTTACCGCTCATGGCTCTATCGGGTGCAGATGTGATTCACATTGATTGGACTATTGATATGACTGCTGCTCGCAAGCAACTTAAAGATTTACCCGTTCAGGGAAATCTTGACCCCTGTGTACTTCTAGGTACTCAGGAGTTAATTCACGAGCGAACTTTAGAGATAATCCGTAAGGCGGGAAATAAGGGACACATTATGAATTTGGGACAAGGCATTTTGAATACCACGCCCGAAGAGAATGTTGCATTCTTCTTTGAAACAGTGAAACAAGCGTCCTATGTCCATCACTGATCTGTTAATGAAATTGAAGATGGTCTTTAACAAAAATGGAATCAAGTATAAACAATGATATCCCCGTCTCTTAAGACTGAGGTCAAGCTATGTTTAGAGATGAACTTCCCCTGAGTTTATTTTTAATGTGAAAAAAACTCAAAACATTTGGAAATTATTTATGTCAATTGCTGTTGGAATGCTTGAAACCTTAGGTTTCCCTGCTGTTGTTGAAGCCGCTGATGCAATGGTAAAATCCGCCAATGTTACCTTAGTCGGCTATGAGAAAATTGGAAGCGGTCGCGTCACCGTGATTATTCGCGGAGATGTATCCGCAGTTCAAGTTTCTTTAGCCGTTGGCATTGAATCAGTCGCTCGAGTGAATGGAGGTCAGGTGCTTTCTAGTCATATTATTGCTCGTCCCCATGAGAATTTGGAGTATGTACTGCCAATTCGTTATACCGAGGATGTGACTCAATTCAGGAGATAAGAAATCAGTTTTAACTCTTTTCTATTTTAAGTGAAACGAGACGAACTGCAATCTTTGATTTTCATACTTAGATCAAATCTAATTCTTATAAAACCTACTAAATTTAGCTAACCATGCGGTTTCGATGGAAACGACAATTACCAATACAACAGTATGGATTAGTTCCAAAAGGTGTTTTTCAACTACCAAACTCTGGAGTATGGCACTCATATTGGCGCGACCCTTATCATTTGTTGTTGACAATTCCTTGGGCAGGCTTTCTTTTTTGCATAATGTTCATGTACGTCATATTAAATACTTTCTTTGCATTAGCTTATTTAGCTGGTGGAGATGGAATTGGGAATGCACAGCCTGGAAATTTTTGGGACGCCTTTTTCTTCAGTGTGCAAACTCTTGCCTCAATTGGCTACGGTGTTCTATATCCACAGACTTTTTATACTAATGCTATTGTTACGGTCGAAGCATTCGTTGAGTTACTGGGTTTTGCGTTGGTTACAGGATTAGCCTTTGCTCGATTTTCCCAGTCAAATGCTCGTGTTGCCTTTAGTCGTTTTGCTGTGATTACACCATACAACGATGTTCCTACGTTAATGTTTCGTACCGCTAATCAGCGGGGAAATCAAATCGTGGAAGCACAGATGCGAGCTTATCTATTGCGAAATGAGGTTAGTTTAGAGGGACAATTCATGAGACGACTTTATCCCTTGCGACTCCTACGCAGTCAAACACCCAGCTTTTCGCTTTCTTGGACAGCTATTCATCCAATTGATTCAGAGAGTCCTTTGCGAAACCAAACTATGGAATCGTTGGCTCAGCTTAATTCTCAGATTGTGATTTCTTTAAGTGGCATTGATGAAACAGTCGCTCAAGCGGTTCATGCTCGTCATCTTTACCAGCCTCAAGAGATTTTGTGGAACTATAAACTTGTTGATATTATTCATGAAACAGAGAGTGGAGATCACTATATAAATATTTCTAGTTTTCATGAAGTTGTAGCTTTAGAGTCAGCAATATAGGATATAAACTACTTTAAATTTTTATAACTTCGAAATTTTAAAGACTAGACTTAGTGAGTCTAACTTTTCAAACAATACACTATTTTAAAAAATCTAGATTCTTGTCTAATTATTGTTTTAGATATTGTTATCAAAGCTGTTTCAAAAAGTGATAAATCTATGAAAGATGACTTTTATGATTTCGGGAGGCAGGGCAAAAGAGAGATACAATTTGATGAATGGTGAAAATGTAATCCTTGTCATAATGACAATACGAACCTTTTTTGCGGAAAAGTCTTTAATGAAGAATGATCAAGATCAGATCTTCAAGCTAACGCAAAGGGGTGGAGGCAGTGGAGGTAAAAGGTGAAAGTAATCGCTTGCCGGAGTTAAGAATGTAGTTGTACATCTTTGAATCAAGGATAATAAAAGAGATGTTCTCTAGGATTATCGTTAGCTCTAAGCTTGCCGACTCTTCTAAATATAATAGGTTCAATTTTAGTGTTTAGGGAGCCTTATGCATCGGGTTTGAAATCCTCATTTTTGATGAGATATTTTCATTTACTGCAATACACAATCGTCGTTCTAGATTGGTAATGGAACGTTTGTATATGCTAGAGGAAACCGAAACATTTCTGCATCCAAAAATTCCGATTAATCATCCTCTTTCGGAGTACCGTCTAATTGAGCAATTTCTGACGGAATTTAATAGCAAGAAGAAATAGCAATAGGCTTAGCAAGCGCAGAATTTAGAGCGTTAGTACAATGTGGGTTCCCCCATCCCAACCCCGTTAAGCTGGAGTCATAGCCCCCGCCAACCTGAGCATCCCCAGCCAGCGTAAGCTGAAGTCAGCCCCAGCGAAAGATACTATGTCGAAAACTGAAGAATGCGATCGCCATAAATGCTTCAGTGGCAACAGTAAAGAGTCTTTCGTTTGTGTGATTAACCTATTTGGGACAGCACAAAACATTAACAAGAGAGGAACGGCGATCGCACTATTTGGGCTTGGCAAAGACGCGATTGCAGCACATTTTGACTGGAGTTGCGATCAACATTGTCCGAATGGTGTCATGGCTCCTTTCCATCCCTCATGCTCAAACACGAAAGTCTCGTTTTACCCGATTGGCACCCAATTTAGGGGGGCACTTAACGACTTCGCCAACAGCATCCGTTGCTACCGGAAGGCCGTAAAGGGCGCTGACACCTGCGGTCTTGGTACTATACCCAACTCGGGTAACAACCACCTCTCCAAACACGGCTCCTAGACAAGATTATTTACTTAAAGAGTCTGGTTTCTTGTAATGTTTTGTTACCTTAAAAGAGCCACACCCTTTGAAATTGCTGTTAAATCGTTAGGGGTTCATTCCCCGCCCCTTAAAGCGTTAGTGTTGTCAGAAAAATACCAGGGAGTTCGATATCCCGTCCGCTTGCGGCGGAGTTCTTCATTGGTCTAAAGACTTTTGAAAACTTTGGCTACAGCCTACTATGATGATGGAGTTTAAACCCACTTTTGACAGGCAAGGCTTAGCAAATGAGTTAAGTCAAGCAAATAATATCCATTTGAATTTTGCTTTAAAATAAGGCGTTATGGCCCTTTCTTACAGCTCGGCTGTGCGTCCTCAGGTCTTAATTTGTGCGTTAATCAGGTCTGAAACGCTTCTTGGCTTAATTAATCAGGCATTAGAGCGCGATCGCCGCCATGGGATTGTGCAAAGTCCTGATACAGACGCATTTTTTAAGACTGTTGCTCAAGATCGGTTTTTGATTGACTGTCTGATTTTAGAGCAGCAGCCAAACTTAGACAAAGTTATTCGTCGCCTCCACCGCGAAGCAATTGTGCTACCGCTCGTTATTTTGACCGAGCGAACGTTGGATGAGACTGCATCCTCACAAGACTCAAATCTAGCCGCTTACGTCTTTGATACGAGCCGCTATCACACGGCTGAAGTGCAAATTGCCCAGGCTGACATTCCGCAGCTTCCTCAGCATATTGACGACGCGATCGCCAATTTTGTGAAGCTTTCGCCTCAGTCTCGCTTACCCCACCAGCTCGATACCGAAGATTTATCGACGCTGTCTGCCTTTGGGGATACGTTGGCGGTACAGCAGCAGCGACTGTCAGATAAGCTGCGAGAACGCTTAGGCTACATTGGCGTTTATTACAAACGAGATTCGCAGCTATTTCTTAGGAATTTTTCAAGGGAGGAACGAGACGGATTTTTGCTTGAGTTGAAATCAGAATATAGAGATATAATTCTGAGCTATTTTCGTCAGGGTAGCGATGTCAATCAGCAAATTGACGCTTTTGTGCATAAAGTTTTCTTTGCCGATATGTCTGTTTCTCAGGTACTTGAAATCCATATGGAGCTGATGGATCGTTTAGCGAAGAAGCTCAAGCTAGAGGGGCGCAGCGAAGATGTTTTGCTGGACTATCGCCTGACACTCATTGATGCGATCGCCCATCTGTGTGAGATGTATCGGCGCTCGATTCCACAGGAGCGATAGGCTTTTAAGCGCTACTTTATAGACTTTTTTTATCCTCTCCATAAGAAAAATGATTATGAGTGTCCGTCGAAAAACCTATGTCTTGAAGCTTTATGTAGCGGGAAATACCCCCAGTTCGATGCGAGCCTTAAAAACCTTAAATACGATTCTTGGAAAAGACTTTCAGGGTATTTATGTCTTAAAAGTGATCGACGTGCTTAAGAATCCTCAGCTTGCAGAAGAGGATAAGATTTTGGCGACTCCAACGCTCGCCAGAGTTTTGCCTCTACCCGTCCGAAAAATTATCGGAAATCTGTCAGACCGAGAAAAGGTTTTGATTGAGCTGAACTTACTCTATGAAGAATTGACTGATGCGAGTGATGATGAAGATTACTCATCCTAAAATAGGATTTTAATCAATCGATCCAATTTTACATCTGCATTTTTAATAAGCCATTAAAATGACTAATATCAGCAATATTAATGTAGAAAAACCTGTATCTCTTCGCGTAGAGGTTCCCAAAATCCGAATCAATATCGAAGGGTTCGACGACATTAGTCATGGGGGGCTACCCAGGGGTCGGACGCAGGGTTATTTCATTCTAAAGAGGGATTCCAGTAAGTTTAAACCTTGTCCTTCCCTACGTTGAGCTTGCGCCATATTATCAAAGCCTGAGTCACGATATAAATTGAGCGCTAGATTACGGGGTATGGCAACGATCTGATGCTGTTGGCGAATTCCTTCTTTATGTCTGGGCTTCCCATTCTATGGTTGTCTGATTTACAAAACTCAATCGGCTTGGATAGAAAGAGGACTGAAATACAAGGTTTTTAGAATGTTAAGCAATGTTTCGCCAACAGTATCGGATCGTTGCCATACCCCAGATACCTATGCCAAAGGGAACCATGACTGATATCAGCGCCTGAAAGCTAGCCGTAATTGAAGGTTTACCCGCTTTAAGTTGAAACTGCTGCCGCAGCCCATTAAGCAGGATTTTGATAGCGTTAGCAGTTTGTTGGATCATTACCAACCAGAACATTGTAAATAGTTGTTAGGCATTCAGACAGAAATCAATTTTGCAAGTCAAAACGTTGTTAAAATACAGTTCAAAACAAATAGAGCATCGTTTATTGCGCTGGCATTAATTGCTGAAGGCGTTGAGGCTCCTCTCCCAGCCAATCTGGGTTATAAGCTGTGCCGTCGAAAATAGATGAGGTTTTGAACGGTTCAAACTTTCCCGATGAACCCGCTTCTGCCGTCTTCGCTAGCAGCGCTTGAACCTGCTCATCTGTCATGGGCTGAAAGGTCTGTATAGCCTCAAAAGCCTGGTCTAGAATTTTCATGCTCTCTATCCCAGTAATGACCACTGAGGTCGGTAGATTCAAGGCGTAGTGAAGGCATTCAATAGGCGTAACGGTATTGGACTGAAGCAAAATTCCATTTGCCATTGTTTTCATACCTAAAACGCCGATGTTTCGCTTAGTCAGCTCTGGCAAAACGAGCTTAGCAAAACTTCGATAGTGTGCGTCCATCACGTTCAGCGGCATTTGAACCGTATCAAACTTAAAGCCGATGGAATCAGCCACTTCTAACATGTGTAGATGAATATAGGGGTCTTTATGCCCCGTAAAGCCCATGTAGCGAAGCTTGCCAGCCTTCTGCGCCTCCAGCAAGGCAACATGTGCTCCTTCTTGTTCAAAGATGCGATGAGGATCTTCAAATCGTATAACTTCATGGTGCTGCACAAGATCGATACAGTCAACGCGCAAACGTCGCAAGGATTCATCTAGCTGCTTAGCAGCCTCTTTTTTAGAACGCCCATCAATTTTGGTCATTAAAAATGCTTTGTCTCGGTAGCCGTCCTGAAGCGCCTTTCCCATGCGAACTTCACTGACTCCACCGTTGTAATCCCAACTGTTGTCCATAAAGTTGATCCCGCGATCAATTGCAGAACGCACAATCCGCATCGCTAAATCTTCATCTATTACATCTAAGCTAAGATGCCATCCTCCTACCCCAATTGCCGAAACTTTCTCTCCTGTATCACCCAAGTCTCGATAAAGCATTTGTGGGTTTGACATTTTATCTGCTACCTGTTTTCGCAGCCTAACAAAGCATATATAATCACGCGCAAGCTTTTTAAGCATCCATCTAACGAAATAGCGCAGCTCGGAGTTCTCACTCACCAACTGAACCTGTCGTACTGGGAGATTGATCAACTGACATTCAGAAGGAGCTATAAAAAATAGTGGCGACAAGAACTCGGTAATGCGGTTAGTGCCTGCTGAACCATCGCAAGTCGGCCTTCCGGTAGCAGCGGAGTTTAACTCCGCTGCCGAGGTAGTGCAGAAAACTCATGAAACCCTTATGAAGAAAGGTTCATGAACAAAACGACAATTTTTGGGAAATTCCAAAAATTTATCGAGAGCAGTGGGTTTCAGCCTCTGTTTTGATCGTTAATTCTGTTTATCATGAGAATCTAAAGAGTTTTCTGCACTACTAAGCTCCGCTGCTGATACTGTTGGCGAGACATCGCTTAACATTCTGAAAGTCTTACATTTCAGTCATCCCTCTATCGAAACCGATTGAGTTTTGTAAATCGGACAACGATAGAATGGGAAGCCCAGATATGAACAAATAATTCGCCAACAGTATCCGTTACTCCCAGAAGGCTTGATAGAGGATGTTAAACAAATGATTTCTATCTGGGGAATGCTACATTTCTGAAGCTACACTGTTTTTATTAACTTAAATTTCTCTTTGGAGTGAAAGCTCTGTAAATCTATTATTTTGAACAGATATACGCTCAATAGTTTTGTTTTTAGTACAGAGAGCAAAATTAAAGGAGAATTGAAAGAGAATAATAGAACGATTCCGAGCTATGCGAAATGTCTTCCATAGGGTTACTCAATATTAAAAACATCCCTAAAAGCTATAATCTTTATTTATCAAGGATTTATACCCTTTTCAAAAAACTTCTAATCGGCTAAAACTCTTATTCTAATTCAAAATTCAATTTCACAAAAAAATGCAATTTCTAAAATCAGCTTATTTTCTTGAGTCTGCCTATGTATAAAGATTTAATTCGACTTTGGACAAATCAAAATTACCCACCTGTTAATTCCAGGTGAGTAGATAGGCATAACTGCGATCTATTCTAAAAACTACGCAGCTATTACAGGCAAAGTATTTTGAGACTTACCTTTTTTAATCACTGGCAA
>JBGSVR010000648.1:0-4595 GCA_041752855.1 Thermosynechococcaceae cyanobacterium | reverse complement strand
AATGGCTCTAAGGGCGTGCCAGAGATGACCCTGCAAAAAGAAAAATGCCAAAAAGAAGTGAGCATTTGCCAGCCAGCAGCGGGCAGAATGTGCCCCATTCGGGAGCTTAACCGTATCGGCAAAATAGGGCGTAATGCCTAATTTCACATCCAATACTGGTCCATAAAATTCCACGGGATAGGCCAGGGTGTTGACGGCACAAAAGTAGGCCGCGACAAACCCAGCTAAGGCTATTCCGCCCAAAGAGTAAGACAAAATGGCTTCCCCAGAGAACGTCAATACCTTTTTGGCCCAGGGCAGCGGCGCTTTGACGATGTGCCAAATGCCGCCCAAAATTAAAAGCGCACCCACATAGATATGACCGCCCACTAAGTCTTCTAGGCTATTGACGCTAGCAAAATGGGTTTGGTAGCCATAAATAATGGCGGGGTCTAGCGTGGGGCTAGTCACCACTCTCACATCCTGAATGGTGGAGTCATAGAGTCCACCCCAGTACATGGCCTTTGCCGCAAGCATGAGCGCACCCGCCCCTAAAAACAAAAGATGATGGCCTAAAATTAAGCCCAGTTGCTTAGGGTCATCCCACTCAAAGTGGAATCGCCGCGCCTGTCCGGTCGCATCTTTTAAGTTTTCAGGAGCTTTGAATGCATGAAAGAGTGCGCCTGCGCCTAGCACAGCAGATGAAATTAAATGGACGACACCCACGACGAACATAGGATAGGTATCAATCACTTTGCCACCTGCACCCACGCCAATACCTAGGCTGGCGAGGTGAGGTAGTAAAATTAAGCCCTGCTCTCCCATTGCGATATCTGGTCGATACCAAGACAACTCAAATAGGGTAAAGGCTCCTGCCCAAAAAGTAATAAGTGCCGCTTGCCCAACGTGGGCTGAAATAAAAAGACCCGATAACTTCGCAAAGCGAGCGTTACCCGCCCACCAGCCATACTTCACATCAGGATTCCCGTAAGATTGCACGGTGATGTTTCCTCCGTTTTTGAACTCGATGATTTTGAATTCGATATCGACAACACAGCAGTTTGTTAGGACTATCTGTGAGGGGTTTTGTAGGGTTTAAAACGCTACAAAAGCGCTCAGAGTAAGCCCCAATTAGAAATGAAATTAAAGGTCAAACCTAAAGATCAAATACCCAGGCTGTATCACCTTTGAAGGTATCGGCCTCATAACGACTCAGAAAAAGAATGAGGTTGGCGGTAGATTGCAGCCGATGAGGTGTGTTAGCAGGAATAAATACAAATTTTCCAGCTTCTAGGGGAACTTCTTCTCCCCGCAGAGACAGTTTGCCTTTGCCTTCTAATACGGCGATCGCCACATCTTTGACATCACACACTTCTGGCGAATCACCGCTATTTTGGAGATGCATCAGGCTCTGGCAGCAAAAGTCAGGATTATGCAAAGAGGATTGAGCATTCACCAGCGGAATGGCTGAGCCTGGATAAAGGCCGATTGGTAGGGCTTCTAAAAACGAGTTAAAAAACCTATCGGGACTGCTATTGTCGGTGCTGCTGTTTGACATTGAGGATAACTCCCAAACGAAAGACGGAAGGAACTTCAAAATTTACGGAATTTACGGATTAAAACTTACTAACTTCAGGCTTTTATCATTGGAGAACAGGTATGCGGCTGGGAGGTCGCTCAGATCTCCTTGGCAAACGCAAACTTTTTGAGTCGACGCCTGGAACAGCTTCCAGACTTATTGAGACTATAAATCAATAAGGCTAAAAGCATACTAGCACAGCTATTGCTAATTTATCGCAATAATTTTTATAGGCTCACCTAAAGAGTTGACGAAGCTGCGTAGAAAAAGTGTTCTAAAAAGCTCTCTGCACAAGCTTTCTGAAGGTTTTAAGCCATTCTAGAGAGCCATTCAGATTTTCTTGGTTAACAAAATGTCTTTGAAGTAATTGAGATAATCTAGTATTAGATGATTCATTAATGCATGTCAGGCAACAAGCAAGCTTTTGCTCATCCTTGAAGTTCAGATGCCTGCAAACATAAAAAAACGACGCTGAACAAGGTTTCAGCGTCGTTCTATTGAGGAGTTTTGGGCAGTGAGAAGTTAGTTGCTAAGAATTTTTTGGACGATTTGCGTACCTGTCACGGCCTGCCAACCAAATAAGCCTAGTAAGGCAACGTTGATTGTAATGTGGCTGTAGCGAGCGATGTTGTTGCCTTTCTGCATAAACGGAGTCAGGCTGGCAGAAACTGCGATGAGTCCTGTCATACCGAGTCCTACTAGCAAGTGAGGGCTAAAAAACAGCTTATGGTTTTCGGTGTAAGTAGATGCCATACCGCCTAAGGTTCCAAGCACCATCAATGCTAGCAGCAGGGAACTAGTCTGGTGATGTTTGAGATTAAACTTTTTCTGAATTAACGCTTTCTTGGCATCTCCTTCAGCAGAACGAGTGCGACGGATCTGAAAGCCTAAATACATTGTGTAAAAGGTCAGCCCCAGCAACAGCCACATACTTAACGGATGTGCAAAATCAACAATTGGCTTCAAGGTAGGAGAGAGGGTCATAGCCTAAATATAGTGAGGACAGGACTATAGTGTTTTTGACGTTCAGGACTTTATAAAAGTTATCATACGCCACAAGTTCTAGTCTGGCACGGTCTAAAGATGTAAGAGACTTCCAAAGGAATAATCGTTCCACCACTCTCCTGACCTACACGAAATATCTACAAACCACTTTCCGATATTAGGAAACCCTTCCCCTATTGAATGGGGGAGCCGTTGAATTTGGGTTTTAACATGAGCCATCGCTTTTTAGGCCAACTTTACGACAGTCTCAATTTCATCAAGGATGTCTCCATTCCAATGATGTTTCAACACGCTCCAGACTCTCTCAATAGGGTTGTATTTGCTGTGATAGGGCGGGTAATAGGCCCGTCTTAGATTGAGTTTATGGGTATTGGAACACTCAACCATGCGCTTCATAAATTGAGTACGCCGCGAATGATTCTCTCGGCCATTGTCCTGATTGATGCGCAGGGTCTGAATAGGACTGAATCGCTCACGATTGCTATTCCACCAAGCATCCAATGTGTCTGCTATAAAGTCACTTAACTATCAGTCTTTCCGCACTTTTAATCGGAATCGATAGGCGCGTATCGAGCCGTTTTCATCCAACTATGAGCTAGCTCATAGACCGATATCAGAATGCTTGAGACACTGGAATCAATACAGTCTCCAGCAGGAAGGTCGAAACCATGACCAACACTTTGCTCAACGTCCAGACTGCAACAGGGCACCAGGTCTTAGCAGCAGCGGGCAAAAAGATTTTGCGACCAGGCGGGAAACTCGCCACTGAGGAGTTATTCCAGTGGGCTGACTTTAAACCTGGCGACACCGTTCTGGAGTTAGCCTCCAGCTTTGGCGAAAGTGCGATCGCCCTAGCCCAGCGGTTTGGCGTTAACGTCGTTGGGGTAGAGAAAAATCCTGACAGCGTTCAGCGCGCCCGTGTTCAAGTGGAGGCTGCCGGATTATCAGAACAGATCACCCTAATTGAAGGCGATATTTTCCATCTGGAGGCCATTCCAGACACCTTTGACTATGTTTTGGCAGAAGCCATTCTGACCATGCAATCTCCCGTCGGGAAGGCCAAGATTTTGAGTGGGGTGCGCGATCGCCTCAAACCAGGTGGCAAATTTCTATCCCACGAACTCTTGGCGCAAGCCCATGAAGAAGAGATTCATCAGCGCTTAACGCAAACCATTCGAGCCAACTCTACGCCGTTATCCGAGGCGAACTGGATTGCAGCTTGTACAGCGGCGGGCTTAGCCGTTCAACAGCACCAAACTGGCCCTCTAGGACTGCTGAATATTGGTCGAATGATTCAGGATGAAGGGCTGGTGAATACCGTGCGGATTTTTGGGAATATCCTGACCCAGCCTGACCTGCGAAAACGAGTGTTAGGGATGCGCCAAGCCTTCCAAGAATATCGACAAGACTTGGGCTACATCGTTCTGTGTGCAACACGCCTTTAATTCACAGATTTAATCAAGGAAACTCAAATGACAACGCATACTCAATCCGCTCCATTAAGCCTTCAGCTCCACGACCAAGCAAACTACACCAAATCCGGCGTTTCGAGAACATCCCTGGTTAAAGACGAGCAAGGGCAATTTAGTCTGGTGTGCTTAAGCGCAGGCACTCACATCGCTGAACACACAGCCCCTCGCAATGTAACCGTGACCGTCATTGAAGGACGAGGCATCCTTACCCTGGACGGTCGCGAAGTGACGTTGGAACCGGGCGTATTTGTTTACATGCCTGCCCATACGCCCCATTCGCTGCAAGCATTAGAAAATCTTGCGTTTTTACATACGTGAACTCAATCACGCCGACCCTCAAACCAGACACTGAAGCAAAACTCTCTCCCAATCAACAAATTTGGTATCGACCGCTCTTTTTCCCAGAGCATGGGGTGACTTTCAATACTGTTCGGTTAAGCCCATAGCAGCGTAAATTAGCAATTGTCGTCAGATAAACCTATGTGCCTGTGCAACTCAAAGAATTAAGCTTAACTTCCCCAAAGATTAGACCTGAAGAGATTCTTCAAGCGATTAGCCTT
>JBGSVR010000647.1:0-3024 GCA_041752855.1 Thermosynechococcaceae cyanobacterium | reverse complement strand
GAAGAAACCGAATTTGAGAAAATCTATAAGCTCGAAGTAACGCTGGTTCCCACCAACCGCATCAATAAGCGTCATGATTTGCCGGATGTGGTCTATAAGACTGAGAACGCAAAGTGGAATGCGGTTGCGGAAGAATGCGCTGAAATGAACAAAATGGGTCGTCCTGTTTTGGTGGGAACGACCAGTGTTGAAAAGTCTGAGGTGCTGTCTCGGCTGCTGCTGGAAAAGAATATTGCTCATAATTTGCTCAATGCCAAACCCGAGAACGTAGAGCGTGAGTCTGAAATTGTGGCGCAGGCAGGGCGCAAGGGTGCAGTGACAATTGCGACCAACATGGCGGGGCGCGGCACCGATATTATTTTGGGTGGGAATGCCGACTACATGGCGCGGCTCAAGGTGCGTGAATACTTTATGCCTCGCATTGTGCTGCCCGAAACGGGCGACCCTATGGGCGTGATTGAGTTTGGAATGCCCCAAACGAAGGAAGCACCGCAAGGCTTTGGCGAAGGCGGCGCTGCCCCAAGCGGCACACTGCGCAAAACCTGGAAAGCGTCTCTTAATGTGTTCCCTACAGAGCTATCTTCTGAGGCAGAAACGCTGCTGAAAGCGGCGGTGGGCGTAGCGGTTAAGGAGTATGGGGAGCAAAGTATTTCAGAGCTTCAGGCGGAAGAATTGCTGGCGATCGCCGCTGAAAAGGCACCCATTGAAGACGCTGTATTGCTAAAGCTACGGGAAGCCTATAATACGGTGCGGGCTGAGTATGAGGCTGTAACCACTCAAGAACATGATGAAGTCGTGCAAGAAGGTGGGCTACACGTCATTGGGACGGAGCGACACGAGTCTCGTCGGGTGGATAACCAGCTTCGGGGACGAGCCGCACGACAGGGCGACCCTGGCAGCACTCGATTTTTCCTGAGTTTAGATGATAATTTGCTGCGGATTTTTGGGGGCGATCGCGTGGCAGGTCTAATGAATGCCTTCCGTGTAGAAGAAGACATGCCGATTGAGTCGGGTATTTTGACCCGTAGTTTAGAGAATGCCCAGCGTAAGGTTGAAACCTACTACTACGACATCCGTAAACAGGTGTTTGAATATGATGAGGTGATGAACAACCAGCGGCGAGCGATCTATGCAGAGCGTCGTCGGGTGCTGGAAGGGCAGGATCTCAAAAATCGGGTGATTGAGTACGCTGAGCAGACGATGGATGACATTGTGCAGGCTTACGTGAACCCTGATTTGCCACCCGAAGAATGGAAGCTTGATGAAATGGTGGCAAAGTCTAAGGAGTTTGTTTACCTGCTCGAAGACTTACAGCCAGAAGATTTTTCGTCGCTTTCGATGCCTGAGATGCAGATGTTTTTGCATGAGCAGGTGCGCACGGCCTACGAAAAGAAAGAGGATGAAATTGAGCAGATGCGGCCTGGGCTAATGCGAGATGCAGAGCGGTTCTTTATTTTGCAGCAGATTGATACGCTGTGGCGGGAGCATCTTCAGCAAATGGAGGCGCTACGGGAGTCTGTGGGCTTACGGGGATACGGTCAGCTTGACCCACTGGTGGAGTACAAAAAGGAAGGGTTTGAGACTTTCTTGGATATGATGACGGCAATTCGTCGGAATGTGGTGTACTCTCTGTTCCAGTTCCAGCCACAGCTTCAGGAATCTGCCTAGCGTTTTGATGATGTTAACGCTGAATCCTAGACTGGTTTAGGACAGCAAAGATAAAACCGTTAAAATATGGCAACTTAGCTAGGCGAAAACAAAACATTATGTTGACCCTCAGTTATCCACACATCGAAAAAAGTGACCATCAACCCGCACACTTGCAGCGATTGCCGCGTATTAGAATTTCCCAAATTGTTATGGACTATATTGCCTATGGTTGGTCAGTAGAGGAGATCTGTCGTCAGCATCTTTACTTAACCCTAGCCGAAGCCCATGCAGCAATGGGTTACTACTTTGATCATCAAGAAGAAATTGATCAAGAAATTAGACATGAATTTCAGCAATTGCAAGAAAAGATGTCTCAAGCCGCTGATTCGCCTTTCTACATTCGCATGAAGGCTAAAGGGCTCCTGTAAATGGCTATTGCTTTGTACATGGATGTTCATGTTCCTCAAGCAATTACCGAGCAGTTGCGTCGCCGAGATATAAATGTATTAACAGCATTTGAAGACGGCACTACAGAACTGCCTGATGATCGGCTTTTGTTAAGAGTGGCGGAGCTTAAGCGTGTTCTCTTTACCCAAGATATTCGCTTTCGAGTTTTAGCCGAAACTTGGCAGATAGAGGGTAAACAGTTCTCAGGGTTAATCTTTGGTCATCAACTTGGAGGCACGATTGGTCAATTTGTTAAAGATTTAGAATTGATTGCTAATGCCTCTGAACCTGATGAATGGATAAATGCGGTTGAATATATCCCGTTCAAGTGATAGACAAAGTACATAACAATGCGTTGGAGGCAACCACCAAAAGGTAATCGGCAAGAATCAAGGTTTATCTACGGCAGCTTAACTACACCGTTAGGGTGTGAGTGACTCGGACTGCCATTCCCCAGATTCATTTAGCCAGTGGTAACGATGGTCGTGGGGATGTGCTTTTAAGTCTAAATAATCTAAGTCTTTCGGCTCAAAGACGATGAGTCGAAACGACTCAGGAATGGAATCTGAATCAACTTTATTAGGCTCTGTTTCTATAAGTTCTGGTAGGGGTTGACTAGGTGCAATGCCGTAAAACTGGGCACGAGCGGCTTCTGATAGCTTTTGCCAAGTCTCATGGTAAGCCTTTTGCCAGCTTTCGTTCAGGTGCTTTGCATCCACAATATAGAGCGTTCCCGCCAAGCGGAACTGCTCGCGGGTTTTAGGAAAATACCAGCAAATTTCAGCTTCGGCATTCCGCTCAATTTGCTCAATTTTTTGGCTGCGCCGATCTGTAATGATGGCGATCTGATTGCTCTCTGGTAAAAAGCCCCGAAAGACTACAGTGCGGTTTGCGGGTCGCCCATCGGCGCGGACGGTGGCAAGCTGA
>JBGSVR010000646.1:0-4481 GCA_041752855.1 Thermosynechococcaceae cyanobacterium | reverse complement strand
TTCCACGATGATGACAGGCTTTGACTCAACCCAATCGACGGCGTTAGTTCTCCGGTTGTTAATTCGGTCATAAATCGGTAGCCCCACACCATGCCCAGACTTGAGTAAATGCAGATGCTTCAGCAAAAGCTCAGTGTCCAGCGCTTCAGGGATCTATAAGTAACCTGGTTAGTCTCATGCCACAGGATTGCTACCTGCCAACCATCTAATATCTAAAAATTTATTTTCGAGGCCCGAGTCTACGGCATTTTCTGGGATTTAGGCTTCTCCCCTCGACCTAAACCAGACACAGACGTAAGTGTCTGAAACAAAAAGGCATTACATTTACATGCAATGTTGACAATAACAATATATGTTGTCATAGTAGAGACATGGACGTATTACACCAGTTTGCTCAATCTCCTTCTGACTGGTCACTTGAGCGACTGGTCATAATTGCTAACCAACTCTTGCCCCAATTCTTGCCATCGCATGAATCCAGTCATCGTATTCAGGAGGATATAAACCCTCGGCTTGTTCGCCATTATACAACCTCAAGGTTGATTGATAAGCCTTATAAGGAGGGTCGTGAAGCGCGTTACACCTATAGACATCTCTTGCAATTGCTGGTGGTTAGACGTCTACAAAGCGAGGGTTACAGTGCGGTTTCGATTAACCAACTTACTCAAAGCAAGTCGAATGAAGATTTGGAATCGCTGCTTCAAGGGGGCATCCAGCTCACTGTTGAGACAGCTAACCCAGCTTTAGCATTCTTGCAGAATGTCAAAGCTAGAAGCCCTGGCAATATAGTACCTAGCTTAGAGCCTAACTCTCCAGTTAGCTCTGAGTCACAAAATTCTGCTCCTACAAATCCTGATTTACTGAGTTGGAGCCGCATTGAGGTGTTCCCTGGTTTCGAGATTCATGTCCGAGGAGACTTTATTTATCCCTCCAGTGATCAAGAGCGGAAAAACTTGTTGCATTTGATCAGTCAATATCTATTTACTCTAGCCTCCAAACGGAGAGGATCTCAATGAAAAGACCTCAAATTGACTTAATTCCCCTTCGCCAAGCCGTCGCTTCCGATCATGCCACTACCTTAGATGTCCTGGTTAAGATTAGTCCTCCCCCCCTGGAAACTGATCTTAAAAGACCAGCGCTAAATCTAGGCTTGATCATAGACCGCTCTGGCTCAATGTCTGGCAAGAAGATGGAGTTTGCACGGCAATCCGCTTGCTATGCGGTAGAGCAACTTTTGCCGACAGATCGAGTAAGCGTTACTACCTTTGATGATCGGGTCGTAAGTCTTGTGCCCTCTACACTGGCGGAAAATAAAGCACAAATCATTAATCTCATTCGGGAAATTCAACCGCGAGGTTCCACAGCTCTCCATTCAGGATGGGTCCAAGGCGGAATTCAGGTGAGTCAGTATATGAATCCCGAACACTTGAACCGAATGATTGTGCTGACGGATGGTTTAGCTAATGTGGGCGAGACAAATCCAGATGCTATAGCCAATGATGTGCATGGATTGGCTGCACGGGGTGTCAGTACAACAGCAATGGGGGTTGGGGATGATTACGACGAGGATTTATTGGAAGCGATGGCTCGAAGTGGAGATGGAAATTTCTACCACATTGAGTCTCCTCAGCAATTGCCCACCTTCTTCCAATCTGAATTATTGGGACTGATGGCAACCATTGGAAATACCGTCAGCCTTGGCATCGAACCCCAAAATCATGTCATTGTCGCGGATGTCCTGAATGACTTAGATAAAACTTCCTATGGACGGTTGAAATTACCTAATCTCGTAATGGGAAATCCCATTTCAGTGATAGTGCGGCTAAAAGTATCACCGCTGTCTAATCAATCCCACGAGCTGTGCCAGTTTCGCCTTGCCTGGAATGAACCGGATCAAGCTCAGCGTCAAGTCATACAGTCAAACCTAGTATTACCCTGTGTTTCTGAAGCTCAATTAGCAGAATTTCCGCCCAATGTGGAGGTACAGGAGCAAGTGGCAATCCTAATGGCAGCAAGAGCGAGGCTGGAAGTAGTGAGATTTATTGATAGAGGAGACTACGCATCAGCTCAGGCGAGCTTGAAAACCGCAAGAGAACAGGTGAGTGCTATGCCAGCCTCCCCAGCAATGCAAGGAGAGGTAAGGTCTTTGAGCGACTTAGAACATACTTTACACTCAGGCGACTTGAAGTTATCTCGTAAACGAGCAAAGTACGAAAACTATAATCGTGGAAGGAGTCGTAAAGATTTATCGTAAAGTTTCTCTGTCATCGGACAACGTATATTTTGGGAGCAAGGTTGATATTTATTGAGCAATTGCGTTTCACTACACCTCAAACCCCAGTTTTTGCAAGCGAGATTGCTATAGAAGCTCGCTGAGGCTAAGTTCTGGGCACCCTTGGTGAATGGGTAAGAAATTCAGTCAGTTGAAAAGGACTTCTATTGTATTTACGAAAGTAACGACCATTAAATTATAAATGTGTCGAACTGATAGAAATACTATAAATTCTTTCTGAAGGAATTTCATTATCCGCCTAAATAGCCCAGTTTGTTTCGAAGGTTGATGCAATTCACTTCTATCCTCAAAAGAGGGATATGGATAGACAATCTCTATTTACATGGCAAATTAGATGATATATGTAGATTGCTAATCGACTATATCTTTAATGAGTAATATAGGTTGTTCTCGTCCATATATTTAGGGTTAAATTTCTTTACTTTTTCTAAGGATATAAACCGTGGACTTGTCTTTACTTAAATGGATCAAGTGTGTTACTGATGATGACAAAACTAAGTGGGCATACACGCGCCAGCGTATCAGGGAAATGGATAATGTTATTGATGAGAATGGAGTTACAATTTTTCCCCTAGGGTTTAAACATAACAATGCAGATGACCCAAAGCAAGGAAGTCTTATAGCTTTGACTCAGAGAGCAAAATTGACCCATATTGTTGAGGTACTGGATCAAAAATCTTATGATAAAGATGGTTGGTTTCACAGATTTGTAAGAGTTTTGTGGTGGAATCCTGAACTTGAATGGGATAACCTTACTCACCGATCTGTATATTTTGGTTTTGATCCATGGCCTATGGATGGAAACCCTCACATAATAGAAAATCTACCAAAATATAAAAACCGATGGAATCAAGAAGCTGGTGGATTTGAAGACTTTAAACAGTATCTACTGAAAAATCTTACTTAAAACTTGGTATTGGTCATCGTTTCGGCCATGTTTAATTACTGGGCTACTAGCATCTGGCTCATAGCGCTATCTCTCTACTAACCTGTCATCAGACAAGAGAGAATAAGCCCACGGATTATGCGACCGAAACAATGACCGGAGCTAACGAAGGACATAATAGAACAATTTAGAGGCATTGTTTAATAACGAGCCAAACTTTGATGAGCCAGTACCAGGAGCGGAAGCATCAGAATCTCAAGTAGCCCCCGAAGCTCTTGAAGCAGAAGCCACACCACCACCGAAGCCAGTAGCCGAAGCCCAGAAGTCCAAGCCGTAAACTTGAACCTTTCAAAGAACCGAAACCCCAGCCTGAGCCTGTAGCAGAAGCAACGATGACCCCCGCCCCTGCTGAAGCCCTTTCAACTAAAGCCAAGGCAGCACGAAAGCTAGCAGTAGGTAAAGCAAAGGCATCAAAGTCGAAGCGAACTGAGGCTGAATTAGTTGAGGCATTGCAGAAAGCAGATATTCAGGTTTAGGGCTGGGAAGCCTTTTAAGGAAAAGGTGGCTGCTTACTCTTAACTAAAAGCTAAAGAGAAGCAGTAAGTAAGGAGTGATCGCACTTCAAACGACAGCCGTAGCCTCCAAAGCCATAATCTGATAAGTTTTTTTCCAGAAAAACTTATCAAACATTCTTAGAATTGCTAAAGCTGTTGCTATCGCATCAGCCCAAGTTCTAGGCGAGCGATCAACTCCTGTGCGAGAGGCAGAAAAATATCCAGGCGCTTTTGCTGATTTCGAGAATCTTCAAAGCCTTTTGGGCTTGCCACTTCGTAGGTAATGTTCATTTGAGCTGAAGTCACGGGACGCAGAACAAGCCGACCCAGGGAACCGAGCGTTTTATGGGTGTAGGAATAGTAGAACGTTTGACCCTTCTGCTCTTTGCGAGAACTGACACCAGGAGGCATTGTAAAGACTGTTTGTTCGACGGGTTGAATCTCAATCATCTTCATGTGATTCTCTTGAGAAGCCAGAAACAATTGTGCTGTGGGCGGAACAACCATAATCACAACAGCTTCGCTCTCAGGTGAATACTGCTTTAGCGCATCTGCGACTTTCCGCTTCATATCGACAGCAACCATCCATAAGGCTGTTGCACAGTCGCTTTGCTTTACATAGAGAAACTTTTTTGAACGAGGGCTTTCTACTCCTAAAATCATGCCGCGACCGTGATTCTCGCTCTGTGCGATCGCCACACAAAGGGCACTGGCACCAAAATGTTCAAGCAACGGCATGGCCTTATCG
>JBGSVR010000645.1:0-1723 GCA_041752855.1 Thermosynechococcaceae cyanobacterium | reverse complement strand
CGAAGGCTCTACAAAATACGAAATGTACCGTGGGTTTCAGGCCAAGATTTCTCAGATTGCCTCCCATAACCTGCTGGCGCTGTATCGGGGTGAAGCAGAAGGGATTTTGCAAATGGACATTGAATTTGAAGGCGATCGCCTACTCTCTGATATGGCAGAGGGCGAAATTTACACTCGCATTGCTGAAGTGCGCAGCTTTTATCTAGACGTGCTTAAAGATGCGTTTAATCGACTGATTAAGCCCTCTCTGCTCAACGACATTCGCAGCGAGTGCAAACAGCGCGCCGATTTAGCCTCCATTGAAACCTTTGAAGAAAACCTTCGGCACCTGCTGCTCTCTAGCCCAGCCGGAATGAAGCCGACGCTAGGGGTAGATCCTGGCTTTCGCACAGGCTGCAAGGTTGCTGCCCTTGACCCCACGGGCAAGTTTTTAGAGTATCAGGCCGTCTTTGCGCACCAGTCTGCGGCTCAGCGAGAGACTGCTGCCCGCACCCTTAAACGCATGATTGAGCAGCACAACATTGAGCTGATCGCCATTGGCAACGGCACTGCCAGCCGCGAAACCGATGTATTTGTGGGGGAAGTGCTAAAAACCCTAGACCGTAAACCCATTAAGGTAATTGTGAGTGAGGCAGGGGCTTCGGTGTATTCTGCTAGCGAAGTAGCGATCGCCGAGTTCCCAGACCTAGACGTGACGGTGCGCGGAGCCATCAGCATTGCGCGACGGCTGCAAGACCCATTGGCAGAACTGGTCAAGATTGACCCAAAATCTATTGGCGTGGGGCAATATCAGCACGATGTCGATCAAAAGCTGCTCAAGCATAAGCTAGAAGATACCGTCGAAAGCTGCGTCAACTTCGTGGGGGTAGACCTGAACACCGCCTCTAAAGAGCTGCTGACCTTTGTATCTGGGATAACGGGGGCGATCGCCAACAATATTGTGGCCTACCGCAATGAGAACGGCGCATTTAAACAGCGCAAAGAGCTACTGAAGGTGGCAAAGCTAGGACCAAAAGCCTTTGAGCAAGCGGCAGGATTCTTACGCATCCGCGATGGCAAAAACCCGCTCGACAATACCGCTGTTCATCCCGAAAGCTACGCCATTGTCGAAAAAATGGCAAAGGATCTGAGCGTTCCTTTAGCGCAGATTGCCCAAATTCCTGACCAAATTAAGGGGAAGCCGCTCCAGCCCTACACCACCGCAACCGTGGGGGAACCGACGCTTCGAGACATTCTTGCAGAACTCGAAAAACCAGGCCGAGACCCCAGAGAAGAGTTTAAGTACGCCACCTTTCAAGACGACATTACCGACATGAAGGATCTTCAGGTGGGCATGAGCTTAGAGGGCGTTGTCACCAATGTTGCTAACTTTGGCGCGTTTGTCGATATTGGCGTCCATCAAGATGGCTTGGTGCATATCTCTCAACTGGCAGACCAATTTGTCTCTGACCCCAAGCAATTTGTGAAGGTAGGTCAGGTAGTGAAGGTCACAGTGCTGGAAGTGAATGTGGCACTGAAGCGAGTGAGTTTATCAATGCGGACGGGGAAGTAGAAAAGGCGATCGCCTTGTTCCGCCTTAATTTAACACCCGTTTGGATTGAGCAAAACTGCTTTTAAAAAACTATCCGCTCCTAATTTAGCTAAGCAGTTGAATCAAACTTCAAAAACTTATCTAAACTAGGAGCGGTCTAGGGGGTCTCTAGGGTTAAACCTGACTGCCGGG
>JBGSVR010000644.1:0-2982 GCA_041752855.1 Thermosynechococcaceae cyanobacterium | reverse complement strand
ATGCCTAGAGTTTGGGCGCGAAGGTTAATCAGATGATCATATTTTTCTGGGTCAATGACAAACCGCGCGGTTATAAACCGATGTCGCTGGCGCGAAAACCCAGATTTAAAGGTATAAAGCTTATCTTCTTTAGAGCCGCCCACACCGCCCCCAATATGTAAAAAGGTATTGCCTCGCTCCTTTGCCCACAGCCGCATATCGTGGAGCAACAAATTAAAAGGAGAACACTTCAAAAATTCAGTTCGTGTGCCGCCCAGGTGCGCCTGTACAATGCCGCCACACTCAAAAAATAGGCTTGCACAAATCGTCTGGCCTTCTAGTTCTACAATGCCGAGATGGAGGCGATCGCCCAGTTTCAGCAATTCCAAAAAGTAGTCTTGACCGAAGTAGTAAGACTCTTTTGCCACCACCCGATCCATCGTTTCGTTATAAATTTCTAAAAATGTATCAATGTGGTCTTCAAAGGGCACAACCTTACTTTCTAAACCTAGGCGCTTGCACTTATTAATGGTGCTTTGATGCCCCTTGCGCGTATGTGCCCAAAGTTCATTTTCGGTTAACGTTAAGTCAATCGAAACTGTTTCGCCGTTGTCTATAAACAAATTGGGGGATTCATTTTCAGAATGGAGATCGCTGCTTAAAATTGGATGCAGCCGAAAAAATGCTGAACAAACGCCTCTAGATTTCAACGTATCCTGAAGGCTTTGGAGAGCCAAAGGCAGAAAAGTTGCAAGGCTGCTCTCTTCTATATGCCAGAGAAAACCAGGGTAGCCATAGGGGGAAAGTACGTCGAAACAGTCTTCAGATAGGTCAGATAAATCGAAAAGATCTTGACAGCTTCGCAGAAGATAGGGGACAAAAAAGATGTTTTCCCCTTGTGTGATTACAATCGCTTCGGCTTGGGCATTACTGCGTTGTGCCTCAATCTCAACGTATTCTGGTAGATGATACACATCATGACGGAGCTGAGCTAAAATTTCTTGCCAGCGCTGGCTGCTGCTTTGAGGCTGAAGAATCTCAATATTCATGATGCTTTGCTTTAAGCCTGCCACAGTACCGGAAAGATATCGGGATCGCTAAAGTCTGGATCTCCATTAGGTAGCTTACGGCATAGCTGTTCGTCAAAAATATGAATGTCTTGCCCTTTGGCATTCTTAAATGCACGGTATTGATTGGCACAATCTTGTAAATGAACGGCTAAGGCTAAGCGTCGCTCTGGGCTGCGGTTCGGGTAGCTGCCGTGAATCGTCCAGCAGTTATGAAAGCTGACCTGCCCTTTTTTGAGCACCATGGGCACTTTAACTACCGATCGCCCTTCCTCAAAAAGCCGATGCTCTAGTTCTGCCAAGTTGGTTTGGTTAAAATACCGCAGATGCTCTAACCCAGGCCACCGATGGCTTCCGTCCATTACCACCAATGGCCCACGCGCCTCATCACAATCATGAAAGGGGATCCAGGCAGTTAGTAACCGATCTGAGGTACAGGTAGCCCAGTAGGCGCGATCTGCGTGCCACCCCACAACGCTTGTATTGCCTTTATCCTGAGGGGGTTTATAGACAAGTTGATCATCTAACAGACGAATTTGAGACGTTCTGGCGAGTCTAGCGGCGATCGCCCCAATCACAGGCTGTAGTGCCAACTGACGCAGCTCACGGTTCTGGAGCGAGACAAACTCGTTGTTGCGGATGGCGCTTTTATCGCCAGGCTTCCAGTCACTAAAGCCTTCTTTTACAGCAAGGGTGGCATCTCGCTCACCGCTGTAGAATCGCTCACTGCCGGCGATCGCCTGGTCAATGATTTCTTCAGGAATAATGGGTGCAGAAATATACCAGCCATGAGTTTCATAAAACGCAATGTCAGACTCTGTTGGGAGTAGTGCCAACTGTTCTGGCGTTAGGCTGGGATTTAGGTTGAGGTTACAGTTTTCCATAGACAAGTTAGACTCAAGGATCTCGATGGAGTTGGGTACTACCCATAAACTCTTCTGAAGTGGTGTGACCTTCTTGATTAATACCGTCCTGCTGCACAACCTTCCAGGCTGTTAGAAATAAAATCTTAAGGTCTAAACCCAGCGTCCAATGGTCAATGTACCAAACATCAAGCTTAAATTTATCTTCCCAACTAATGGCATTGCGTCCATTGACTTGGGCAAACCCCGTAATGCCAGGTTTAACCTCATGACGGCGACGCTGCTGGGGGGTATATCGATCTAAATATCTGACTAAAAGTGGACGAGGTCCTACAAAGCTCATCTCGCCCTTTAAGATGTTGATGAGCTGCGGTAGCTCATCTAAACTTGTACTGCGTAAAAATAAGCCAAAAGGGGTGAGGCGTTGAGCATCGGGCAATGGCTTTCCTGCGGAATCGCAGGCGTTGGTCATGGAGCGAAATTTATAGAATCGAAAAATTTTGCCGTCTTTCCCAGGTCGTGGTTGGGTAAACAAGACGGGGCCACCTAGGGCAAGACGAATGGCGATCGCAACGCTCAAAAACACTGGCAATAGAAACAGCAGTAGAATGCCAGCCACTAATCTATCGGCAATCTCCTTAAGCATTTTTTGCAGTTTCAGGCTAGTCCAACCAGACTGCCTAGATCGTGCTCTCGTCATAGTAAATACGTTATAAATACATGCATACTAGCACAGAATCATCCATAAAGGATGTACGTTAAAAGATCTGTGATTTTTGTTGCGAGGCATTAGCCCACTTCTGATTATTCCCATAAACAGAGAAAAAATTACAAGCTAGAAGGGTTTTATAAAAATATTTATATTTTTATAATGAAGTAGGATTTCAAGTTAGGAATCAAAATAACATCCAGGTGTTACAGGAGCAGGTTTTGTCCTGACTGCCTGACACAAGTATCTACAAAGCTTACGAGAGCGAGGTTTGAGGACGACAAAGGATAGGGATTCATGAGACGCTTAAGTGACCAAACAAGAGCAAAAACCCATGAATGACCCTACCCACCTGTATCGTCAG
>JBGSVR010000643.1:0-2564 GCA_041752855.1 Thermosynechococcaceae cyanobacterium | reverse complement strand
TGCCACCGCCGGATCTCTACACGGAATTGGCGCTAGCCCTGGCATTGTAGAAGGGACAGTGCAGGTACTGCGATCGCTCCGTCAGATCCCAACGACGCTCTCTCGCCAAACCATCTTGGTGGTGCCCTATACCGATGCAGGTTGGTCGCCCGTGTTAGCTCAGGTGGGTGGCATCGTAGCAGAAGTGGGCGGTAGACTCTCTCACGGAGCCATTATTGCCCGTGAATACGGCATTCCAGCCGTGATGGATATTGCCCAGGCAACCCAACGCCTTAAGAATGGGCAGCGGGTTCGCGTGGATGGCTATCGAGGCATTGTAGAAATTTTATAGCTCTAAATATCAAGCTCAGCCATATTAAGTCGAGAGCCGTAGGTTTCAATAAACTCACGGCGGGGGGCAACGCGATCGCCCATCAAAATCGTAAAGATTCGGTCGGCTTCGGTCGCATCCTCAATATTGATACGCTTAAAGGTGCGGGTTTCGGGGTTCATGGTGGTATCCCAAAGCTGCTGCGGCATCATTTCGCCTAGCCCTTTGAACCGCTGGATGGTGTAGTTGGCGTTGGCTGGAAAAACATTTTGGGTGAGATTGTTCAATTCCTGCTCGTTATAGCAGTAGTGGTGAGAGCGACCCCGCTCCACTTTGTAAAGCGGAGGACAGGCGATATAAATATAGCCATCCTGAATGAGCTGTCGCTGGTAGCGATAAAAGAACGTCAAAATCAACGTGCGGATGTGGGCACCATCCACGTCAGCATCGGTCATGATGACGATGCGGTGATAGCGCAGTTGCGCCGCATCAAATTCTTCGCCCTTAATGCCTAGACCCAAGGCCGTAATCAGCGCCTGGATTTCAGTATTTTTGTAGATTTTGGAGTCGTCGGTTTTTTCAATGTTGAGGATTTTACCCCGCAGCGGCAAAATGGCCTGGAAACGGCGATCGCGTCCTTGTTTAGCACTACCTCCCGCAGAATCTCCTTCCACAATATAGATTTCCGATTCTTTGGGGTCGCGGGAGCTGCAATCTGCTAATTTCCCAGGCAGCGTTGAAGACTCCAGAACAGACTTGCGCCGCACCAGCTCCCGCGCCCGTCGCGCCGCTTCTGCCGCATTGAATGCCTGGGTTGCTTTGTCTAGCACAAGGTCAAGGACAGAAGGCTGGAACTCAAAATATTCCGTCAGCACTTCCCCCACCAAAGATTCCACCACGCCCCGTACTTCGGGGTTGCCGAGCTTGGTTTTGGTTTGCCCCTCAAATTCAGGGTCAGGCACCTTCACCGAAATCACGGCGGTCAGACCTTCTCGGATATGCTCACCGCCCAGATTGGGCATGTTTTCTTTGATCTTGTTGCGCTTACGCGCCACGGAGTTGATGGTGCGGGTCAGAACTGCCTTCAGCCCTTCTAAATGGGTACCACCATCAATAGTGCGGATGTTGTTGGCAAAGCCCAGCAGGTTGTCGGTATAGGCATCGGTACACCACTGGAATGCAACCTCAATCTGGATGCTGTTACGCTCGCCCTGCACATAAATAATTTCTTCATTGAGCGGCGTTTTATCGCTATTCATATAGCTGATATATTCGCGGATGCCGCCTTCGTAGTAGTACACCTCAACCTTGGGTTCATCTAGTCCCAAAAGTGCGAGACGTTTGTCAGTAAAAATGAGCTGTACGCCAGCGTTCAGATAGGCTAGCTCTCGAAAACGATTGGTCAGAATTTTGTAGTCAAATTCAGTGCCAGAGGTGAAAATCTGCACGTCTGGCAAAAAGGTCATTTGGGTGCCAGTTTTGGTGCGATCGCAGCTATGCTCCACCAATTCCGTGACTGCAATACCGCGCTCAAATCGCTGGGTATACAGCTTGTTATTGCGCCAGACCTGCGCCTCTACCCATTCTGAAAGGGCATTCACCACCGAAATCCCCACCCCGTGGAGACCACCGGAGACCTTATAGCCGCCACCGCCAAACTTACCGCCTGCGTGAAGCACCGTCATCACGGTTTCTAAGGCAGACTTACCCGTGCGGGGGTGAACATCGGTGGGGATGCCGCGACCATCATCAGAAACGGTGACAGACCCGTCTTCATTGAGCGTCACTTCAATGTGGCTACAGTGCCCTGCCAATGCCTCATCGACGGAGTTGTCAACAACCTCGTATACTAAGTGATGCAGCCCCCGTGGCCCCGTGGTACCAATGTACATCCCAGGGCGCTTGCGGACGGCTTCTAATCCCTCCAGAACTTGAATCTGACTGGCACCGTAGTTTTCAGTAGTGGTCATTAAGTAACAGGCTCCTGTAAGCGGCGTAAAGCCCTTGTGACGCGACAAATAATAAAACCACTCAAAATTCTATCACAAATGGGTTTTTGGCGTCTCAAAGCGCCTTAAATCAGAAGAATGAAGTAGGGACGCTATAGATATCTTTGATAGGGTTAAAGGAGTGGCAATCTCTCGGTATGCTGAGATAGCGTTACGGGGCTGCTACGTCTGACGCTGCTCAATATTGTGAATTAAATAATCTCAAGAATTGGGAAGAGACTTTACACCTTGCACGCCCTCACCCC
>JBGSVR010000642.1:0-1977 GCA_041752855.1 Thermosynechococcaceae cyanobacterium | reverse complement strand
TACAACGCCACGGTTTTGGCAATTCGGCGAGGGGAAGAGCTTTTGCGAGAACGTCTGGGTAAGACCCCGCTCAAGTTTGGCGATCTGCTGCTGGTACAAGGCCCTAAGGAAAGCTTTAAGGGGCTACAGACCAGCCGAGAGTTGCTGGTGATGGAGCCACGGGATGTGGAAAACCTGCGACCCGACAAGGCATGGATGGCGATCGCCATTACCCTTGGCGTAATTGTAATATCGGCCTTTAACTGGATGCCCATCTTAGTCAGCGCCCTACTCGGCGTGGCATTGATGGTAGTCACAGGCTGCTTAAAACCTGGTGAAATATATGGTGCAGTGCGCTGGGATATTATCTTTTTGCTGGCAGGGCTGCTGCCCTTGGGCACCGCCATGGACAAGTCCGGCGCGACCAAGTGGTTGGCAAGTCAGCTCTTAAGCGTGGGTGGGCAACTCTCTGGCTTTTGGGTACTGGTGTTTTTCTATATTGCCACCACGCTCTTGACCGAAATTTTGTCTAATAATGCCGCCGTGGTGCTGATGATTCCTGTTGCGGCGGAAGTTGCAAAAACCTTGGGGTTAAACCCTTTGGCCTTTATTTACGCTGTGACCTTTGCCGCATCTAATAGCTACCTCACGCCCATTGGCTACCAGACCAACACCATGGTCTACGGGCCAGGGGGCTATAAATTCTTAGACTTTACCCGCGTTGGGGCACCCCTTAACCTCATTTTGACCATTCTGACTCCGTTACTAATTGTGTGGCTTTATGGACTCTAACAGCGTCAGCAGCAGAAAAGCCTCTGAGATACAGGCCTTTTGGTCAACGGTTGTGGATTTTTCCAAATCTATAACCACTCAGGTGGGCGCACAGCTCCTTAAAGACTTTGGACAGATGCAGGCGCTAGAGAAAGAAGATGGCAGCTTGGTCACGCCCTCCGATCAGTGGGCAGATTTGGCGCTGAGAGAGGCGATCGCCCACCAGTTCCCCACCCACGGCGTTTTGAGTGAAGAAGTAGCGCATGTCTTCCCTGCTACAGACTGGTGTTGGGTCATTGACCCCATTGATGGCACCACAAACTTTACCCAAGGCATTCCGCTCTGGGCGATTTCCTTAGGGCTGCTGTATCAGGGTACGCCCGTGTTTGGCTGCATTTATCTGCCAACGCTGAATCAGCATTTTCACGGGTTTTGGTCAGCCCCAGATCAGGCTAATGGCGCATTTCTCAACGACAAGCCGATCCAAACCCGCGCCGATGCCCCTGGCACTAACCAGTTCTTTAGCTTTTGCGCTCGCAGCATTAAGTATTTTCGCCATCCATTTCCGTGCAAAATTCGAATGTTGGGCAGCTCCTGCTACAACTTTTTAACCGTAGCGGCAGGCATTACTCTAGGTTCAGTCGAAGCAACCCCTAAAATCTGGGATATTGCAGGGGTTTGGCCTATTGCGCAAGCCGCAGGGGCAACGTGGGTCACGCTAGACGGTCAGACTTTATTTCCGCTAACGGTGGGCAAAAACTATGGGCAGCAGGCGTACCCGACGTTGGTGGTGTCGCGATCGCAGTGGGTTGATCAGTTTCTTCCGTTCCTAAAAGATCTAGGAACGCCATAAAATCCGAATGAACTATAGAATGATTGAGCGCATTTAGCCCAGCCGTTTGATATCCCTTTGCCTATGTCTGCCGTTACACCCCTTTACGAAGGGAAAGCAAAAATTATTTACCCCACGGATAATCCCGAAATTTTGCTCTCCTATTTCAAAGATGACGCGACCGCCTTCAATGCCCAGAAGAAAGGGCAGATTGTCGGGAAAGGCGCAATGAACTGCGCTATTTCCGCCCATTTGTTCAAGAAATTAGCGTCTAACGGCATCTCCACTCACTTCATTGACCAGCCCAGCGCCAACGAAATGCGGGTAAAAGCCGTCTCAATTATTCCGATAGAAGTGGTCGTCAGGAACATTGCGGCAGGGAGTCTCTGTCAACA
>JBGSVR010000641.1:0-4121 GCA_041752855.1 Thermosynechococcaceae cyanobacterium | reverse complement strand
GAAGCTACCGAAACAGGCGAACTCTTAGCGCTGGCAGATTTACCCTATCGGGTGGGGGTTGACCCGCGCACCCATAAAGAACCTTCTAGCTCTAGTCAAACGGCCTACCCCTATTGCCCTCAGGCGTTCACCTATACCTTTGCAATGGAGTCTACCGCACAGCCAGAATCTGCTGACCCACCACCGTTTTACAAACAGTACGAGCCGTTTTATAGCTACGACGGCGATCGCTATGCCAAAGACCCTGCGCTGGTCTTTACCTACCGCCGCATTTGGAGTACAGACCGCCAAACGAACCAATATTCTGTGGTTAATCCGGGCGATATCTCGATGCAAAACTGGGGCGGGGGCAATGACTACGGCCCTGGCAACCCGACAGATAATTTGCTTTATACCCGTCAGCAGTTGAGTGAGCAAGGTCAGCTCACCCCCAATGGCTGGAAAGGTGGTCTGCGGGTCAGTAGCTTAAAGGGCGCAGAAGAACTGGCTCAAGGTTATTTTTACTGGCTGCTGGCAGGCACAACCGACTCAAAGCTTGGATCTAACGCCAAAAAACCTTGGCCTAACTTACGCTATCTCAAAGGGTTTAATTCCCCCATGGGAACCGCCCACGGGCTTTCAAAATTCCCCTATATCCGTGAAGGTCGTCGCCTGATTGGACGCGATAGCTATGCCTATGCAGACGGATTTACCATCAGCGAAACGGATGTGTCTGCCAAAGACTATCGTCAGCCGTACTACCGCGACACCTTATCGAGCCGAGCCTACCGCAACCTTATTACGTCCCTGGCTGGACTCAATGCCATTGATGTCATTACGGGCAAGGTTTCGCTAGAGCAGGTCAAACTGCGATCGCGGGCGCGGCTATACCCCGATAGCGTGGGGATTGGGCACTACCCCATCGACTTCCACCCCTGCATGGCAGAATCCCCCCCTGAAAAACCAGGGAATACTGAGCGAATGGGCGAACGTCAGGGCGCACACGTCACCCATCCCTACCAAATTCCGCTGAGGGCGATGATTCCACCTCGGGTTGATAACCTGATTGTGACGGGCAAAAATATTGCCACCAGCCACATCAGCGCCGCAACGTACCGCGTCCACGGCTTTGAGTGGTCGGCAGGGGCAGCAGCAGGTACCACCGCAGCCTTTGCCCTAGAGCAAAATATTTTGCCCTATCAGCTCACTGAAAACATTCCCCGTGCTAATCCGCTCCTCGAAGCGCTCCAAAAACGACTGAATGATCGTCAAAACCCGACGGCATTTCCAGGCGTATCTCTTTTGAATTAAGCATTATTACTCAAGCGTGTCTGGATCTATCCCTAACGCCCGTAATTGTGCCATGAGGCGATTGGCCTTCTGCTCAGCAGCTTGTCGTGCTGCTGCTTCCGTTTTTGCTCGCTGAGACTCAAGTTCTGCCCGCTGCGCTTCAAGTTCTGCCCTTTCTGTGGGCGTAGGGTACCTCTGCCCCGCTTGGTCATACCAGTAGAGCAATTCTCGCTGTCTACAGCCGTAGCTGCCGAGTTCTACACCAATTCCTAGGTCAATTTCTGGCATCCAATAGGGCTTTGTATCCTCGCTTTGAAGCATATATTCCCCATTAATGAGTTTATACACCTGAAAACTGGCCTTTCTTTTGCGCAGTGGAGCGTAAACCACATAGTAAAGAATTCCAATCGCCTGATAAATGGCTAACTTTTTAGAATGCTCTTGGCGATAGGCTTTAGAAACCACCTCTAACACAAATAGAGGAATGACCTGTTCATCCCATAAAACATAGCTAGGCCGAAGATTTTCATCGGCAGCGGCTTTAACACCCAAACTCAAGAAACCGTCTGGGGCAATACAGGGTTCGTCAGGGTCATAGTACAGACCCAGATCGATTCCAAATAGCCAGTCAGCGCGGTTTCGCCATTGGTCTAAAAGAATGGCCTTAAGCAACCCTGGAATCAATTCTTGCAGTTCACTATCCACAGGTCTATCATCCGAATCGGGCAGCTCCTCGGCGGTGGGTAAACCATCCCGAAACTTGAAGTCTTGGATGGTAGGGTTACGCTTGTTGGCGGCGGCTGAGAACCCCGCAATGGAGAGGCTACTTTTTTGAGCTAGGGGCGAAGTTGACATCTTCATAGCCTCGCTGACTGAATCTACTTTAGTGTAGCCAAATCACATCTCAGAACCAGAAATCTTCCCAAGTTCTGCGTGATTGAAAAGGATCACCGCCTCAGTGTTTGCTGCCCATAAACGGGGTGCCCCAATGTCTCCAGTTTTCTTTATTGAAGGGCGATCGCCATTTCTCAATCTGCGATCGCTCCATCTGCTGTCTTGGGCGCGTTGCGGCTGGGGCATGAGTCCAAAAGCCAATGCTGACGCTAACGGGCAAACCGTGGATGCGATGGGCTGCAATATAGTTGCGCACATAGCGCTTACAGTCATGTACCCCTTTCCAGCGCTGGTTTGCTTTGCAGGTTTCACCCACGTACAGCAGCAGCGGCGATTGCTCATGGTCAATTACAAAATAAAGGGCGGCTAAGCCTGGTTCTTCGGCAGGCCAGCGCCAGAATTCAATGTTTTGCGATCGCAGCCTAAACGGGTCGAGGTTTTCTAGATCAACCCCTAAGCCTTGCCCATCAAACAGCGAGATCTGGGCAGGTGGAGCTTCTTGAATCACCTGCTGCTGGTACTGAAAAATTCGCTGCTTCCAAGCACAAAGGCTGTGAGCATTCATCTCCAGCAATGGCGACGCATTGAGGCTAGAGTGTCGAATGTCTCTTAGCGCTAGATCTGAAAAAAGCGACGGCTGCTCTAGCAAAGGTAAAGTCCTGAGCAATGCTTTAACCCAGATACTATACCGCAGGCTATCAGCACCTTATATTCTTCAAATAAATCTCTATTGAGAGATCAAGGTCGTCTTTGGCATCTTAAAAATCTGGTCATAAAACTGCACAAGGCTGTCAATATTTGCTCTTAGAGAATATTTTTCGACCACTCGCGTTCGAGCTTTTTGCCCCAATAGCGCAGACATTTCTGGATGGTGTGCAAATAAAGGCAGCAACGTTTGCAGTTCACTCCGCGCCCGCTGTGGATTTAAAACTACACCAGCGCCGCCGCTCAATACCTCGCCATCTGCACCCACATCCGTTGCCATGCAGGCGACCCCACACCCCATCGCCTCTAATAGCGATAAAGACAGCCCTTCTACAAAAGAGGGCAAAATAAACACGTCTGAGCCGCGCAGAATATCAATCCGGCGCTGCTCATCTAGAATATTGCCCATCCATAAAATGTTGTTTTCAGGGCCGTAGGCAGGCATAAGAGACGTAAGGAGTGAGCCGTCTCCCACCAGCACCAGCTTGCAGTCATCGGGCATGGCGGCCTGTAGCCACGCCTTCAGCAAAGATTCCACATTTTTTTCGACCGCGATTCGCCCTTGATAAACAAAGACGCGGTTGGCACCAATTTCATCTCTAAACCGAGAGACTCCTGGTGAATATTTTTCTACATCCACCCCATTAGGGATAATAATGAGCCGCTCTAAGGGCACTCCCAAACGGTGTAACAGCTCTTTTTGCGCCTCACAAAAAATGATCACCGCATCATAGTTTGCCAAAAAGGGTGCGTAGAGCTGGTACATAAACTGCTGCGTACCAGAAGATAAATTGCGGTGCTTATGGCTAAAGGGCGGGTGAAAGGTTGCGACCAGCGGCACCCCTAGCTCTTCGCAAATCTCTGGCAAGACAAAATCTAGTGGAGAGAGCGTTAAAGATGCGTGAACTAAGTCTGGCTTTAGTCCCTTTAAAGCTTGAAACAACACTTTGCTAGAGCGCAGACTGGGGATGGTATAAATCTGGGATTTATAGATAAACGGCAGCGTGACTTCTTGACACTCGGCCTGAAGGGACTGGGGCGCAGGGTCATTCCCAGAAAACTCCACTTCTTCTTCTTGAGCAAAGTGGAGAAAGCTCACCTGATAGCCCCGATCTAAGAGGGCATTTGTCACTTCTCGACTGTAGGTGACATTGCCACAGGCAGGCGATCGTTTTCCAATCCAAGCAATGTGCATTTAAATCTTAAGCAGATTAACCTTACGCAGACTCACGATCCGCTAATTCAGCAGTACC
>JBGSVR010000640.1:0-1670 GCA_041752855.1 Thermosynechococcaceae cyanobacterium | reverse complement strand
CTTGGTTAGCCTCACCCGCTCTGGCTTTCGTAAGTTCTTTTTCATCAACGGGCATGGCGGCAATGTGGCTACCCTCAAAGCTGCGTTTTCAGAGGTTTACGCCACCCTTGCAGATTTGCATGTGCCAGAGGGCGATCGCGTCCAGTGTGTGGTTGCCAACTGGTACATGTGTTCTGAGGTGTACCGTAAAGCTAAGGAGCTGTATGGCGATAAGGAAGGCTCCCATGCTACCCCTAGTGAGGTTGCCGTGACGCAGTTTGTGTATCCGGAAGCCATTAAAATCGCCGAACTGGATCCAGAAGTTGCCAAAGGCCACCCGATTTATGGCGCAGCCGATTTCCGTCGCCACTACCCTGACGGACGTATGGGGTCTGACCCTTCTTTGGCTACACCAGAACATGGAAAGGAACTTTACGACCTAGCTGTCAGCAGTCTGACGCAAGATTACCTTCAGTTTTTGCAAAAAGCATAGAGATCGGACATTGAAAATAGTTTAAGGAGTTGTCAGATTTTGCAAAATGAGAATTTGATGCAGCAGAACCAGTTTAGGGAGCCAATCAACATATTGTTTGAATGCGCAGAAGTGCTTGCTCAAGCAGCAGATGCCCATAGGATTGGTGATCGAGAAACAGCGGCAGCACTCATCAAAAAGACCAATCTAGTCAAAGTACGTGAATGGCTGGACTCCATATGGGGAAAGCGTAGTCCCTATGTTCTTGTTAGAAGAATTGAGTCAGCTCCACGATTACTTGCTAAGCATGAAAGACAAGAAACTCGAATGCCAAGTGCTTTACAAAAAAGGCAGCTTCATTTGAGAGACGGTTTCCATTGTAGATTTTGTGGAATTCCTGTTATCCGTAAAGAAGTACGAACACTGTTGCATAAAGAATATCCTTCTGAATTGCCTTGGGGTAAAACAAATGCTACCCAGCACGCAGCATTTCAAGCACTATGGACACAATACGATCACATATTGCCCCATGCGCGTGGAGGAACTAACGAAATGGATAATATGGTCGTTGCGTGCGCCGCTTGCAATTTTGGAAGAATGAATTACACGCTTGAGGAAGTTGGGCTGAATGACCCTCGGCTACGTAAACCAGTTAGGTCAAACTGGAATGGACTCGAACATCTTCTCAGCGAGTCAGATCAGATAATTCTGCCTATAAGTCCGTCAGGGGAAGACTTCTAGGGGCTGCACTTCAGATGTGAATCGACATCCATTAATCTTAATCTGCATGAAATGGCCGATCAATTCGTAAGTTAAAGTGAAAGAGCCAATGTGAAGCGAGGTCAAAGGGATGGCAGTTCGACAGCCCCGATATAGCAAAGAAGAATTCGCTCAACGTGGTGATGAAATTTATGAGTCTCAGGTTCGCCCACAAGTTGAAGCAGGCAATCACGGCAAGATTGTAGCGATTGATATTGAAACTGGAGCTTTTGAGGTTGCAGACGAAATTTTGACCGCAACGGGTCGTTTATTCGAGCGCTTTCAAGACGCTCAACCTTGGATTGTTCGGATTGGACACCGAGCTGTTCATCGATTTGGCGCGCGTAGTCTCAGAAAGCCCGTATGATTCATGGTGTCGTGAATACAAACTGTGAGGCGACCATTCCACTTGTCATCGGCAATGAAAACCGCCAAACGCGAGTCATTAATGCGGTTATTG
>JBGSVR010000639.1:0-1984 GCA_041752855.1 Thermosynechococcaceae cyanobacterium | reverse complement strand
TACTCTCGGACGCGATCGCCAAACAGCGCCTTGGCTTCTTCTAGCTCACGCCCTACCACATCAGGACTTTTAGAACGATACTGATGACCGCCAATGGTTTGAGGCCAGAGGCAAAAACTGCACTTTGCCGGACAGCCGCGCCCCGTATAAAACGAAACGTAGGGATGCAGCAGATAGCCAATGAAGTATTTGTTAATATCCAAATCACGAGCGTAGGTCGGCAACACGCTGGGCATTGCATCCCAGTCATGGATGAGTTCGCGATCTTCAGTCTGCTGAATTTCGCCAAACTTGTCGCGGTAGCTTAACCCCTTAATTTCATCCCAAGGCTTATCTTCAGCGAGTTCTTTGCAGGTGTAGTCAAACTCGTGACGGCAGGCAAAGTCAATGATGGGGTTTTCCCGTAGCGTTTGCTCTGCCAAAACCGCAACGTGTGCCCCAATTAACCCCACCTTTACATCAGGGTTTTGAGCCTTAATTGTCTCTGCAAACTTTACGTCATTGGCAAGAGAAGGGGTACTGGTGTGCAAAATCACCAGCTCATAGTCTTGGGCAATCTTTAAAACCTCTTCCACACTTTGGTTATGAGGGGGCGCATCCACCAGCCGACTGCCCGGAACCAGTGCCGCAGGTTGTGCCAGCCAAGTTGGATACCAGAATGACGTGATTTCCCGCTTAGCCTGAAAACGGGAGCCTGCACCGCCATCAAACCCGTCAAACGAAGGTGGACTTAGAAATAGCGTTTTTTTCATCGAATGTCTCTTCTCTCACCAATGGCCTTGGGAAAGTATAGCTCCAACCGAACTTAGGGCTAGGCGGCATCAAAAAATATTGCTCAGTCTTGATGATCTAAATCACAACGTTTACACTTGAATTGTGAAAAGCTACTAATATGTGGTCATAAATCTCTTTGATTTTGACAAATGCGCTAAAAAGTCCCAACCAAACCTTAGAGGTTAGTTATGAACGCCCCGGTCTTTGCATCCCTCTCCGCTTCGCTGTTTGCTGGCGCTGCTCTTTTCACCGCTGTCTCTCCAGTTGTGGCTCAGCCGAGTGATGCTAAGTTTTCGTGCGGCACCAGCCAGGGCGCTCCAGCCACCGTTGTACAAACTGCGCGGGGCAAGATTACGGTCATTCGCTGGGTTTCAAACGTATTCGGAGAAAACTATGCGCCAGACTATCGCTGTCGTGTGGTTTCGGCAAAGTTTCAGCAGTTTCATCAAGACGGGAAGCTCAATTATCTAACCACAGGCATTTCTAACGGTCAGCCTGTTGTATGCGTTGCAAATGCTAAAGGTGAGCCATGCAGTGGGGTTTTGTTTACCCTCAAGCCAGGAAGCGACCCGCTCAACACCCTCACTCGGCTTATGAATGTTAGAGTACAGGCGGGGCCAGCGCTCAATGAAAGTACGGCTGGGTCTAGTGAAGTGGGTAATGAGCAGTATATTGACGTTGCTAATTTCCTGAGTACCGCCCCTACCGATAATAGTTCAGTGGTTGAGGCAGCACCCGTTAAATCAGGTGTATCGTTAACAACGCCTACAACAGGTCTTTGGTAGGTTTATAAACCTCGCGGATGAAAACCGTATTTTTCTTTTGGGTCAAATTTCACCTTGACTCAAAGATGATTAGCGATATCAAGCGACATTTGAGTCAGGCGTTGTTGAAAAAGCTGGACTTGCAGATTTTGTACAGAGCCATCCATCTTTTTTGGATGCGTTGATGTTCTGCCCCTGATGCGTGCCCTCGGATAACCTTTGCCCTCTGGTTTCAGCCGCTGGAATCAGTTTTTAGCGTCTTGTTTTAACCATAGCGGTATGAGGTTCCCGCATTAAAACATTTTTGCTAAGTCCTAAAAACTCTAGGTCTCATCTTAGGTGGGGTTAAATCATTCTTTAGAAAGAACTTAGTGTAAAGTGCAAACCCTAGTATGAGACAAAAGCTTTAGTGTTGAATCTATACATTGCGATTCAGCGCAAAAGTG
>JBGSVR010000638.1:0-6092 GCA_041752855.1 Thermosynechococcaceae cyanobacterium | reverse complement strand
TCTCACGCAGCACATCTGAGGTCAACGTATAGTCGTCCTCATCGTCTTCTACCAATAAAAGCTTAAGAGGCTCTTTAGCCAGCATTGTGTAGATATCCTTCTTGGGGAAGCCGCACGACCGAAAACCAGTATTTACCGAGGGTATTGAGAAGGTCTACTAAAGAATCAAAGGTGACGGGCTTCGTGATGTAAGAATTTGCGCCAATGTCGTAGCTGCGAAAGACATCGCCATCGGAGCTAGACGTGGTGAGTATCACAACCGGAATATGGCGCAGCTTAGGATTTGCTTTAATTTCACGCAGGGCTTCGCGACCATCTTTGCGCGGCATATTGAGATCGAGCAAAATCAAGTTAGGCAACTTTGTGCGGCTGAGTTCGTCAGATTCTAAACAATGATTCAGGTATTCAATCAAGGCTTCGCCATCGTTCACAAAGTTGAGATTGTGAGGCAGACCACTTTCTTCAAAGGCATCTTGGGCAAACATTTGGTCATCTTCGTCGTCATCTGCCATTAACACCACGAGGCGAGGCTGAGGGGATGCGGTCATGGCGTGGGTTCTCCTTCTATTCTGGGTTGCTGTAGGGGCAGTGTAATCATGAATGTGGCGCCTTGGTCAGGGGCGCTTTGAGCCGTGAGTTGACCGCCATGACGCTCTACAATTTTGGCGCACACCGCTAAGCCAATCCCTGTACCTTCATATTCGTTGCGTCCGTGAAGGCGCTGAAACACCTTAAAAATCCGGTCTAGATACTTCTCGTCAAAGCCAATACCGTTATCAGCCACTGTGATGCAGCAAAAAGACTGCGCCTCTTGCGATTCGGCGAAGGTTTCTTGCTTGCATTCAATCTGGACGATGGGCGCTACGCCAGGCGGCTGAAACTTGAGGGCGTTGCCAATCAGGTTTTGAAAAAGCTGCCGCATTTGAAGCGCATCTGCCTCAAGGGTGGGCAGGTCACTGACCGTCACTTGGGCATTGGTTTCTTGAATGCGTACTTCTAAATCGCCTAAAACCTCCTGAAGAAGTGCAGAAAGCGAAAGGGCTGTGAACCCTCGTGATTGTGTGGTGACACGAGAAAAGGCCAGCAGGTCTTGAATAAGGGTACGCATTCGACCCGCTGCGTTTTGCATCCGTGCCAGGTAGTCATGGCCTTGTTCGTCTAGGGTTTTGTCATATTTGCGCTTGAGGCGATCGCCGAAAGCCTCAATTTTACGCAGTGGCTCTTGCAAATCATGGGAGGCAATATAGGCAAACTGCTCTAGTTCTTGATTGGAGCGAGCCAGTTCTTCGGCCTGACGGGCGAGCAGTTGGGTGGCAGCCTTGCGATCGCTAATATCCGTGAGAGAACCCGCCATCCGGTAGGGTGTCCCTTTGCGATCGCGCACCGCAGAACCTCGACACATGACCCAGCACTCAGTGCCATCTTTGCGGATGATGCGATGCTCATGTTGAAGATAAGGGGTGTCTCCCGTTAAATGAGCGTCAATCGCCGCCTTTAACGCTGGTAGATCTTGGGGATGTTGATGCTCAAACCACGCCCCTAAAGACCGCTCAAATTCTGCCGAACCATAGCCTAAAATCTTTTCCCATCGGGGTGAAAAATAAACGGTGTTATTTAGTAAATCCCAGTCCCAGATGCCGTCTTTAGCGCCGATGACGGCTAAGGTATAGCGCTCTTCACTGTTCTGAAGTGCCTGCTGTGCTTGCTGAAGCTGGTCTAAGGTGTAGTTAATTGTGGTAGCCAGGTGCGTTAATTCATCTTGCCCTGGCAGATAAACCCGCGCAGACAGCGTACCCTGAGAACCAATGGTGCTAACCCCTTGGCTTAGATGGCTCAACCTTGACAGAATAAACCGCTCTAGAAGCCCGAGGACAAGGGCACAAAATGCAAGTCCAATCAGTAACGTAGACCAAAAATAGTAATTGAGGCTGTCTAACCCATGGGCATAGATTTTACGATCATTTTCGGCCTTGAGAAAAATTGCAGGCTTCCCAAACACATCGTTCACTCGGACATAACTCGCAATGGTTTTATCTCCTGAGATCTGGGCTGCGACCTCAGTGTTTTTAAGCTTTGTGTTTATGACGCTTTGAAGCTCTGTCGAAAGACCTGAATCTGAATAGCGATAAAGCTTAACCGGAAGCTGCATGTTTTTAGACAGCGTCTTCATCATGGGAGGATCAATGAAGCGCCCCATACTCAGCACCCCATTGCCCTGCCCTGTTCCTTCACTTTTAAGGATCGGCTGACTAGTGATCAGCATTGGTCCTACAGATGAAGACAAAACCCCCTGCATTTTGCCAGAACCAGCATCTAAGCCTCTGGCGCTGAATGAGACGTACTTCAGAAACTCTGGGGGAGGAGAGAGTTTTTTCGAGGTGTAAAAATCTGCTCCCTTCTGCACCAGAAGCCTGCCGGATCGATTTGCGATCGCAATCGCATTTATCTTTACAGTTGCAAAAACACTATCGTATAGCTGTGTTTCGACATATTTAGGGTTACTGCCTTCTACAAAGCGGTAGGTTTCATTCCAGGTAGAGTAGTCCATTGTGACATCATTGAGCCGAGCGATCTCACTGGCAAATGCATTCTGAAGACGTGTTGCATTGACGAGGGCGCGATCTTCTTCAAGTTGCTCAAAGTTTCGCAGTAAAATCGTTCGTACTGCTGCAAACTGCGTCAAAAAAAGCACTGCAAAGCTTCCGGCCACAATAGATGTCACCTTAAAGCGTAACCCTGTGTAGCACTTAGGCATTTTGCTAGAAAATTCAACGTTTAACCCAACGGAATCAGGGGTTGTGGGTGCTGCTGCTTTCTGTATAAAGGGTAACTTGAGGGACGTCAGCGCCATAGACTCTTCAGCGTTAGAACTTTGACTCAACAACTTCTACTTCTTTAGGAGCATGATGTCAGTTTGCCCAAAGTCATGAGCGAAAATACAGAATACGCGCCATTTAAGGACTGAAAGGGTTGAGGCTCATTACTCCCATGACATTGGACTTTCGCAATACCAATACGCTGTGGGCATCTGTCTTAGCCGAAACCTTAATGCGATTGGGTTTGCAGACCGCTATCATTTGCCCTGGCTCTCGCTCAGCACCCCTCACTGTGGCCTTTGCCCAGCACCCTAATATTGAAGCCATCCCAATTTTAGATGAGCGATCCGCCGCATTTTTTGCCCTTGGCCTCGCGCGTCGAACTGGCGTACCTGTGGCCTTAATTTGCACCTCTGGTACCGCAGGCGCTAACTTCTACCCCGCTGTGATTGAGGCATTTGAAAGCCATGTGCCGCTGCTCATTTTGACTGCCGATCGCCCACCAGAACTTCGCCAGTGCCACGCAGGTCAAGCCATCAATCAGGTGAATCTGTACGGTGCCTACCCGAACTGGTATGCAGAACTGGCGCTGCCCGAGTCGAACCTCTCGATGCTGGCCTATCTACGCCAGACCATTGTGCAGGGGTGGAGTCGTGCGCTTAACCCCACCCCTGGCTCTGTCCACCTCAATGTTCCCCTTCGAGAGCCATTGGCACCTATTCCAGACCCAGCTTTAGAACCCATTGCCACGCAATTCAATGAAGCACAGTTTTTTCAGATGGTGCAGCCGAGTACACTCACAGCCTGTCATGCCAAGCTAGTTTTACCGCTTCAAACTTGGATGGGTTGCGATCGCGGCTTAATCATTGCAGGGCCAGCTATATCCCGTGATGCGGTGGCGTACTGTCAGGCGATCGCCCAGCTTTCTCACACCCTAGGGTGGCCTGTTTTGGCAGACGGGCTGTCGCCACTGCGCAACCATGCAGACCTAAACCCCTACCTTATTTCAACCTACGATATTGCCCTGCGCAATCGTGATTTAGCGACTCAACTTCAGCCCCAGCAGGTCATTCGGCTCGGAGAATTGCCCACCAGCAAAACCCTCAGGCTATGGCTCCAAGATTTATCCATCCCTCAATGGATTATTGAGCCTACCGATCAAAATGTAGACCCGCTCCATAGCCCCAGCGCTCACATTAGAACCTCTGTTGAAGACGTAGCCGAATGCTTGAGAGATGAAGGAGATCCAGCCGAATCCACAAATAAATATTTAAAAGATTGGCTGATTGTAGAAACCAAAATTCGAGTAAACCTTGATCGCACCATAAAATCCACTCAGCCCCTCCGCGAAAGTAAAGTCGCGTGGCTGCTTTCCCAGACTCTGCCTATGGGGACACCCTTATTTATTGCCAACAGTATGCCTGTGCGAGATGTAGAGCTATTCTGGCAACCTAACACTCGGAAAATTCAGCCCTACTTTAATCGAGGGGCAAACGGCATTGACGGAACCCTCTCTAGCGCGTTAGGGATGGCGCACCGCCATCAGCCCAGCGTTTTGCTGACGGGAGATTTATCCCTGCTCCATGACACGAATGGCTTTTTGATTCAGCCTCAATGGCAAGGTAGCCTAACTATTGTGCTGATTAACAATGCAGGGGGCGGCATTTTTGGCATGTTGCCCATCGCCAACTTTGAGCCACCCTTTGAAGCCTTTTTTGCAACCCCTCAACAGGCCGATTTTGCGAAGCTTTGCGCGGCATATCAAGTAGAGCATGTCTTGATTCAAGATTGGGAAACATTGGAGACACACCTCAATCTACTGCCAGAACAAGGTATAAGAGTGCTTGAGGTGACGTGCGATCGCACCCTAGATGCACAGTGGCGCAAAGAACACCTGCACAAACTCTCTGTTGAACCCTTTTTGAGCGCTGAATCATAAAAAAGACAGTGCTAAACCCTTGACAGTCCGTGAGAGTACCTTAACTATGGTGTTAGTAAACGTGGGGGTGAGTGTGGACTATTCATACTCATGAAGTTCAAAGATTTTATAGGAAATGCTATGAGTGTAAGCCAGCACCTTCGGCGACGTTCCGCTCGTCCGCTCCACATCACCCTTTTGGTTTTAGCATTAGGCGCAGCGTCTAGCCTGCCCAGCGTGGCACAGTTTCAGCCCTTACCCGCGCCCAATATTAAAGAATTACCGTCGCCAGAAGTTCCTGCTGCACTTCCTTCCGCCACCACGCCAGAACCGACTGCGCCCAGCAAACCAAATATCATTCCCCCTAAAAAGCCAGCCGCTGATGTTCCGCTATCGGGTACTGCCAAACCGTCGGAACCGTCTATCACAGAGCAGCCCACTAAAACGCTAACGCCACCGACCGTAACCGCGCCCACCACGCCCAAGACGACCGTCCCAACGAAGACAGCGCAGCCGGAACCCAAAAAAGAGGATGCCACTGCGCCAGCAAAGCCCAAAGCGGTACAAACTGCACCTAAACCCACGGTGCCCGCCGCCAAAACTGAACCCGCTAAAGACAAATCAACTCCGGCTGTGAAAACAGCGCAGCCAGCCCCCAAAAAGCCAGATGCCACTGCGCCAGCAAAGCCTAAGGCGGCTGAAGTGAACCCCTCTAAAAATTCGCCTGCGGTGAAAACAGCGCAGCCAGCCCCCAAAAAGCCGGATGCTGCACCTGTCAAACCGAAGGCGGTTCAAACCAAGCCTTCTGCCGCTAAAGTGGCGGTTCCTCCAACCTCCAAAAAGCCGACTGCTGCTAACACAAGCAAAACAGCCCCTAATATCAACTGGGTCGCGCGTCGTGAGGCCAATGGATTGATGGATCAGGCCAATGCGAAGTACGCGAAGAAAGACTATAAGGGTGCGCTTGCCCTTTATGGCATCGCCACCACAAAAGATCCTCAGTACGCCATTCCCTTTGTGAATCGTGGGAATGCCCAAATTGGTCTAGGCAACCTCCAAGGTGCGATCGCCGACTACACCAAGGCCATCACCCTCGACGCAGCCCTCAAAGAACCCTACCTTCGGCGCGGCACCCTCTATGCAGCTCAACGAAAGTATCCAGAGGCGCTGGTAGATTTCAACCGAGTGGTGCAGATAGACGCAAAATCTAGTGAAGGTTATCAGGCACGAGGACAGCTCTATACGAGTCAAGAAAACTACACTGCCGCTCAGCAAGATTTCTCTAAAGCACTTGCCCTCAAGCCCACTGCCGTCGCTTACATGGGACGAGGCGTTGCAGTTACAGCCCAAGGCAAAGA
>JBGSVR010000637.1:0-3420 GCA_041752855.1 Thermosynechococcaceae cyanobacterium | reverse complement strand
CCTATTGAAAGACTCAAAGAGTACATCAAATCCCAGGACGCACCTGTTACATAATGGGCAATTCCGCTTCGCTACATCGCCGCGCTATCCTTCCCTACCCCGCTTCGCTGAGGGTAGGGACTGCCGCTTTTACGTTCAATTGATAAAAGACTGTTTCGCAAAGTGCATCTTGAGCTTTGAAATTGAGCCGCAATGGCTCCAACGGGCGGCTAAAGTGCAGGAACATGATCAAGCCAAAGCGTTGACTGTAGAGGAGTTACGGCGGTTATTCTTATGCTTTAAGTGCGATCGCGATTGGGTGCTGTTTGGGATTTGTTTCCTTACGGGCTGTCGGATCTCATGAGCAGTGCAGTCATGGGTAGTAGATGCCTAGGATGATCTACTGGAATTTAGTATAGGCAAACGTGCTCAAGAAGCAAGAATGTAATTAAAATTAACACTAAACTTAAAATTTCGTTACAATGCTGAGGTAGTCACTTTGCACTTAAAATTATGTTCTTTGTTATTCCACAGTCGCTCCAGCCACAGTCTGACGCTAAGGATTTAAAAATTCGTCTCGATTGGGGTGAGCCAGCGCTCACTCTGATTGATGTCCGCTCTAGGGATGCGTTCAATGTCAGTCGCATTCAGGGAGCGATCTCACTTCCAATGAGTGAATTAGTTAGCCGTGCAATGATGAATTTTGAGCTAATTCGAGATCTTTACGTCTACGGTTCCAGCGATGAGAAAACTGCTGAAGCTGCTGCAATGCTGAAGAAAGCGGGCTACCAAAACGTAGCAGAGCTGACGGGAGGAATCACAGCTTGGAAAGCCGCCGGATATCCCATTGAAGGCGATGCAATGGTGATTGCTTAATCACACTCTCGCTTTTTGTCGTTTTTCACGTCTACGGAAAAGCTTTCACGGCATATTTCCATCATTCAGCCTTAGTAGTAAAAAACTTTTTGAGAGCAATAATTCTACCCAGTCGAACGACTTTCTTTGTCGTATCTAATTAGGGTTCACCTTACAGGCTTTTCTGCATCCATCAATTGCAACTTAAGCAACAGCTCAAATTTTTACTTACTGAAAGTCTCAGGGAGTTCTTATGTCCACTTTTTTAAGCTTTAAACGGCAAGGTATGTCAACTGGCATGAATTTAAAATCATCCTTTACAGTCCTTTTAAATTCTCTACGTAGAACAATTTTTTCAAGCTTCTTGCTAAGTTTAATTTGTCTAACAGGATTTTCTGTTAATCCTACGTTAGCAGATGCTTCAACGGCTGTAGGAATACCTGAGATTGCTTCACAAAGCCTTGCTAACGCTGCTGAAGGAGAACGCATAAGTTCATTGATCAATTGCTTGCCAAAGCAACTCAGTCAACCCAGCTTCAAGCGTGCCTGGAGCGAAATGGGCAATGATCAGCTAGAACGTGCATTGAACTTGAAGATTAATCCAAAGCTAAGTCAAGCAGAACTTGAGTTAAAACAATGCTTAAATCAGAAATCTCTTGCAAGCTGATACTAAGACTTCTGTTAAATTGATTTGTCTCCAGAAAATCTTTTTAAACTTGGCTTAATGAGGATATCTCATATCAGCAATAGAGAATTTTTCTCTACTTGTTTTTAGTTTCATCGCACCACTGAGGCTTTTGCCTTTCGAGGTCGTCCACCACGCTTCCCATTTTCTTGGGAGGCTTTTGTTTTTGCGGTAGATTTTGCCAGTCCCCCAAGATGGGGTATGGCAACGATCCGATACTGTTGGCGAATTCCTTATTCTCTGATGGGAGAAAAGTACATTAGACCATTCTTTTTGATTTTTTCGGCAGCTATGTCACTGGCGCAAGCTTAGCAAAATGAGATTGTCGAGTTTGAGCAAATGGCACACCCTCTAACCAGGAAACTGCTCTGACTACATTCATCGCAGCAGCCGAAATAGAATGTTGAAAGTGGGTTTTCGTCAAGGCGATATAGCAGCGTTTTCTGATGTCAAATCGGGATGCACCGCAAAGCGGGACAGTTTGAGGGTTTGAGGGATCAATTGTATAGCAGCAGAACAAGTCGCTGTACTGGAACAGTCAAGACGGTTAGTGAGTTGAAATGTTAGCGATGTCCGGTGAGCTTGGTCGTCATACAGCTCCTGCTATTGGTGAGGATGTAGCTGAGGATTTTTCTGCGAGTAGTAGAGTTAACATAATTTGTGTGCCCTTTACAGGGATTTCTTACCATGACTCAGGAAAATCTCTTAGACTTTGATAAAAACAAGTCGTTACCAGTCAGTAACTACGATATCAAGATAAGGTATCTTGTGCCTGGATATGAGACGATTTTCAATATCATGCTCGCACTGTTACATCAGAAGTTGTCAGAGCAAGCAAGTTTGCTCATCGTCGGAGCTGGAGGTGGATCTGAACTCAGTGTGTTTGGTCGTGGTTCGCAGTGGCAATTTACTGGAGTTGATCCATCTGTCGAAATGCTAAGCGCTGCATCTAGCAAGGTTGAAGCACTGGGTCTGTCAGAACGAGTTTGTTTGATTCAAGGCACACTGGATGATGTTCCAGCGACTCCCTTATTTAAGGCAGCGACCTGCGCCCTGGTTATGCATTTTCTTCCAGATAACGGCAGCAAGTTATTATTGTTGAAATCAATTCATCAACGCCTAAAGAGTGGGGCACCCCTATTCTTAGTAGATTTTGGTGGAGAGAGAGGCTCCCAACAGTTTGAACAAATTCTATCGGCCTGGAAATTTCATGCTGTTTCCACAGGTGCACCCGTAGATTTTATTGAAGAACAATTAGAAAAAGTAATACCGCATTTTGCAGTCGTCCCAGAAAAACGTGCTGTTGAATTATTGAATGAAGCAGGTTTTACAGAAATTATGCCGTTTTATAAGGCGCTAATGTTTAGTGGATGGATGGCAATTAAGGCTTGAGTTGAGTCCGAAATTGTACTAGCGGCGGGTAAGGCAGGCCGTTAGACCCCGCCAGCAGTTTCTAGCTTTTTAATTCAGCCTATTTTTATCTAGCTACTATATTTAAGTTTCAGAGTTTTTGGACTTTGGCTATAAGGTTTTGTTGTGGGCGTTGTGAGCCGATCGCCTTCTCCTGCGTAAGCCGCCGCTTACAATAGCCTCGCCAAAGCAACCGAATCTGCTCCGGCTCAACTCAACCTGCTGCTGAAGCTTTTGCTAAAACTGACGCTCCCAATTTTTCGCTGGTCACGGCCTGAACCTCTGAAACGAGGGTGAGCTACCCCACCCCCATAAACTAAACTCTACTTTGCCTTCGCCCCAGCCTTCGTCCGCTTAGGCTTAGCTTCTGTCGTCTTGCTCGTGCTGGCTTTCCGTTGTCGCCTTTGCGTTCCGGTCGCCCCTGGCACCTCTAACGATGCCGCCAGCTCATCCACTACAGCAACCTCCGCTATAGGCTGCGGCTTGACCTT
>JBGSVR010000636.1:0-2771 GCA_041752855.1 Thermosynechococcaceae cyanobacterium | reverse complement strand
TCGTCAGCTTCAAAAATTAATTCAGACGGGTGGCGAAGTTGAACTTAAGCTTGTAACCAATGATCTCCTTGTAGGTAAAGTTCGCTGGCAAGATGACCTCTGCATTTGTTTAATGGATCACTACGACCAGCAAACCATCGTTTGGAAACAAGCGATCGCATTTCTTAAGCCCAAAGCATAGCCATATTCATCAATACAGCATTGTGGGGCAGCAGCTACATCAAGAGGCTCAAAACTAAAGCCCAGCTTGCCCCCTTAGGCTCAGACGTGTAGAGACTCATCACCTGATCTGAATGCTTGTGATACAGTACCTAAAACAAGGCATTAACTTTAACTTAATCATTAACGCCACTATTAATGATTGCGCTGTAGTGTACAGACCTTAAGTTCCTCGTCTCTTATGCAGTCATGGCATATTACTCAGGCCTCAACATCAGATTTAGCCATAAGCCGATTGGTGCCTATCTTGTCGAGGCAGGCTTGCTGTCTGAAGCACAAGTGGGCGTAGCATTGGTCGATCAGCAAAATATCGCCTCCATGTCCTTTGGTGAAATTTTAGTAACCAGAGGGTGGGTGAAAGAACAGACGATTGAATACCTGATGCAGAAGGTCATTATTCCAGAGCGAATTGCTGAGAAAAGCTCTTTTTCTGACCTAGAATCGAACTTAATCCGTCAAAAACCAAAGTCCACTTATATTCCTGGCGCAGGTAACGGCTCCGCTCAAGATCTTCAGCGCTTTGCGTCAAAAGAAACGCTGGCTCCAAGTAAAGAAGAAGGCGTGAACTGGATTGGATGAAACAAGTTTATAAAACTGAACCAGTCTTCTAAAGCTTTCCGCAAGGGTTCTAGCCATGCCGCAGATTTTGCTAGCGCCTTATGCCTTTCACTATGAGCTTCGGGGTGAGTCTAGTCGGCCTAAGCTGTTGTTCTTGCACGGTTTTATGGGGTGTGGCGGTGACTTTGCAGCTACTATTGATGCGCTCTTGCCAGAATTTTGCTGTCTAACGGTAGATTTGCCTGGACATGGTCAAACGCAGGTATTGGACTCTGTCGGGTATGGCATGGAGGTTCTTGCGCCTGCACTTCTCAATTTGCTGCGTCAGCTTAATTTTGCCCCCTGCCATCTCGTCGGTTATTCTATGGGCGGACGGCTGGCGCTGAATCTTTCCTGTCTGTTTCCCCAGCAGTTTTTGAGCGTTCTTTTAGTGTCAGCCTCTCCTGGACTTGAGGATGAATCCGAGCGGACTTTACGGCGACATCAAGATGCAGTTCTTGCAGCTGCATTAGACGCTGAGGACTGGTCTACTGGGTTGAAGCGGTGGTATGAACAGCCCCTTTTTTCTAGCTTCAAAACTTGTGAGTCTTTCAAAGCCATTTTTCAGAGACGGCTCCAAAACTGTCCGCATCAGTTAGCCCAAGCACTTCAAGGGCTAGGGACAGGCGCTCAGCCTTCGCTCTGGAAGGCGCTTCCCTCCTTGACAATGCCAATGACCCTCGTCGTCGGTGCGCTAGATCTCAAGTTTGTGCAGATTAATCAACGTATGGCTGCTCAGATTCCGTTAGCTCAGCTTAAGATTGTTCCAGCGTGTGGTCATGTGGTTCATGCCGAAAATTCGGCGGGATTTGTAGCAGTTCTACAAGCTCACCTCTCAAGGACTTAGATGCTGCTCAGATTTCTTGTACATTCGCTTCGCTTTACTCTCTTTTAGCAAAGGTGGAAGCAGAATATCACATAATATTTGACATAGATTCTCAACTAAGTTAGGTTGAATACAGTTAGATATTTGATGTTCAGTTAGGCCACACTGCTTTTCTCTTAGCAGTGTCTTGGCAAAAGGCATGGGTAAAGTATCTCGTTTGAATTGGGTCAAAAGCCCCTTTGATTTAAGAGGTCATCATCAGTCTGTATGAGTCACACACAAACTTTTCCTTTTCGTCTTGTCGGGCAATTAGAAGGCTACACTTTAGGCAAAAGCGGTCAAATCCGTCGCCTTTTGATTAAGACGAACCAAGGGGAGCATTCGATAAAACTCTCCCACGCCAGCCGCATTGAGCTTTTGAGAAGCATTTTGAACAATCTGCTTGGGCAAGGCAGTTGGGTAGAAGTGACAGGTTTTCAAAAAATTAGGCTGAATGGTGTCGTTAAAAGCCTAAAAGCCGAACGGGTGGAATCTGCGTACCCAAAAACTGCCTCGGTTTGGCCTGTAGCATTACCGCTAAACATTGCACCACGCGCTCAAGATGCCACGACCAAAATATTGGTTTGTCAAAAGTCAGACTGCTGTAAGCGCGGTAGTGCAAAGCTACAGCGAGCGATTGAAACGGCAATCTGCGATCGCAGTCTTGGCAATCAGGTCTGCGTTAAGGCAGTTGGGTGCTTAAAGCATTGCAGTAAAGGCCCTAATATCGTCATTGGCAAAAAAGCCTATCGTGACGTGGCGGTTGAGGATGTTGAAAATCTGTTAGATCAGCACTTTACCCCTTCGCGCGAGAGCATTCCAGCGGCTTAGGCGGTACAGTAAAAGCTGGTGCTGTAGCCTGAGTTTTCATGACATCCTTAGCCCCTTGGCGACAAGTTTTAGCGCGATCGCTCCACCGAAACCGTGCCCTTATCTACGCCAGATATTTTCAGCTTGCCACCGTCCGCGCCGATGGGCGACCCGCAAACCGCACTGTAGTCTTTCGGGGCTTTTTACCAGAGAGCAATCAGATCGCCATCATTACAGATCGGCGCAGCCAAAAAATTGAGCAAATTGAGCGGAATGCCGA
>JBGSVR010000635.1:0-6354 GCA_041752855.1 Thermosynechococcaceae cyanobacterium | reverse complement strand
ACATCATGGATTACTATGGGCATCGGACTGTGTATCACTTTCTAGTCATTTATGACCAATTCGGTAAACGAACAATTGCCTTAGAAGCAGATACCTACTCGATTGGGCGAGATTCGCGCAGCTCTATTTTGGTGTCTTCTTTGGCAATGTCTCGACATCATGCCACCCTGGTCAGACTTGAGAACACCCATCGTGATGATGCCGCTGTCTTTCGTCTCATAGATGGCACCCTAGAAGGGCAACGCAGTACCAATGGCATTACCGTTAACGATCAGCCCTGTCATTCTTATGATCTGCAAGATGGCGATCGCATTACCTTTGGCTCTCAAATTCAGGCTCAATACTTTAGCGCTGTTAGCCTTGAGGCGCTCAAGGTCTCTAACCCGCAAATTGCCGCAGCCATCAGCACCCCTCCTAGCGCCGCAGAGGAGCTACATCGCCGCGATCGCCTTCTCAAGGAGGTCATTGCCGCCCGCGAACTTCACTTCCCCAAGCGACTTCAAAAGCTGCTCAATATGGGCTGCGAGTGGTTTGGCCTAGAGCAGGGGATATTCTGCGAGTGGTCAGGGGAGTCACCTAACATTCTTGCCCAAGAAACATTTTATGCTGCGGACGAAGAAGCGCTTGGTTCGTGGTCTCATACCGATGCGTTTTTAGAACTCTGTGCGCTGACGGCTAAACATCATCAGCCTATTGATTATGACCATTTAGGCTTCGATTACCATTCCCCCTCTACAGATAACTTCTCGGCAGAAAATCTCTCTTTCAAAGCTTGGTTCAGCATGAAGGTGATGGTGGGTAAGCAGGTTCACGGGCTGCTGTGCTTTGGCAGTAAAGCCTCTGCCCCTAAAATATTTCGGCCTTTCCAGAAAGATTTGCTGCGCTTTATGGCGCAATGGGTGGGGAGTGAAATGGAGCGTCAGCAGTACCAAAACGCTCTTCAAAAGCAGCTTAAGCAGACCGTTTTGCTTAAGCAAATTACTCATAAAATTCGCAGCAGCCTAGAACCCCAATTTATTTTTCAGACGACTGTTGATCAAGTTGGCAAAACTTTTCAGGCGAACCGCTGTATTTTGCTGTCCTACCATGAACAACCCCTCCCTCAACTCTGCTGCGCCGCCGAATACCTGACTGATGGCGAGGAATCCATGCTCAACATTGATATCCCCATGATCGGCAACCCTCATGCCCTGATGGTGCTTAGCAAAGATGCCGCCATAGTGTCCAACGATATAAAAGCAGATACAGCACTGCTAGAGCCTGCCCAAAAGCTGCTTAAGACATTGCGCGTTCAATCTATGCTTGCGGTACGAACGTCTTATCAAGACAAACCCAATGGCGTTTTGGCAATTCACCAGTGCGATCGCCTCCGGCAGTGGCAACCCGATGAAATTGAGCTATTTGAGGCGGTTGCGGCTCAAGTTGGTATTGCCCTAGCCCAAGGGCAGCTTTTAGCGCAAGAGACCGCCCACCGCAAATTACTGGTTCAACAAAACCAAGACCTGGGTGAAGCAACCCGTGCCGCAGAGGCCGCCAGTCAAGCTAAAAGTGAATTTCTTGCCATGATGAGCCACGAGATCCGCACCCCCATGAATGCGGTCATTGGCACCCTAGATTTAATGCAGACTACGCCTCTAAACCCACAGCAAGACCAGTACTTCAACATCATTCGCAGCGGCAGTGAAACGCTCCTCAATCTGCTGGACGATATCTTAGACGTTTCTAAAATTGAAGCAGGCAAACTCCAGATTGAGCGTCATTCTTTTGATCTTTATGCCTGCATTGATTCAGTCATCGCATTAATGAATCCTAAATGTACGCAAAAAGGACTGGCGCTCAGACACTTCATTGACCCAGACGTGCCTCAGCATATTGAAGGAGACAGCCATCGACTCAAGCAAATTCTCACAAATTTGCTGAGCAATGCCATTAAATTCACGGCAGTTGGTCAAGTTTCACTTCGCATCATTGCCCATCAGCCCGATCCGGTTTCCCCTTGCTACAAGCTTCAGTTTATGATTCAGGATACGGGCATCGGGATTTCTGACCAGCAGCAAACAAACCTCTTTCAAGCCTTTAGCCAAGTTGATACGTCTATTACGCGCAAGTACGGCGGGACAGGTTTAGGGCTAACGATTAGTCAGCAGTTAGCGCATCTGATGGGGGGGCAACTGTGGCTCGAAAGCATGGGAAGTATTGCGGGTGAACCGCCCACGCAATGGGTGCCATTATCTAGCAGCGCCATCTTTGAGCAATTTGCTTTACCGTCTCTAGAATCAAACATTGGCCCTGGTGCAACCTTTTATTTCACCATTGCCACCACCATTACCGAACCCCCAAAACCTTCACCTAATTTGGCGCAGTATATTGAAATTAATCCAGAATCTGGATTGAATAGAAGCAAAAAAACGCCCGTGCTGCTCGTTGAGGATAACCCCGTCAATCAAACGGTGGCTCAATTTATGCTCAAGCAGCTCGGCTATGACTTCAAAATTGCCAATAATGGCGTTGAGGCCATTGAAGCCCTCCGTAAGACAGACTATGCCCTGATTTTGATGGATATTGAGATGCCGATAATGGACGGAATTTCTGCCGCTCAGGCAATCCGTACAGAATGGCAAACCCCAAATCACCCCTACATTATTGCCCTTACCGCCTATGCAATGGCGGGAGATCGGCAGCGGTGCCTAGACGCAGGGATGCAGGATTACATTACTAAACCAATCCGGATGCAAGATTTACAGACGGCACTTCAACGGGGCGAAAACTCTCTATCCTTAGAACAGGATCCTTTACCGAGTGCCCCTCCCCCTGTCGTGCAAGAAGCCGCCATGATTTTAGATCAGTCTATTATTGACGGATTTTTACAGATGGCTGGTCCTGAGATGGCAGCAGAGCTACTGCATGAACTACTGGATGCCTACGTCGAAGACGTGCCGCAGCGAATGGTGGCCATTGAGAGGGCGATCGCCCAATCCGATCCTGAGGCACTCCGGCAGGCCGCTCACGCGCTGCGCTCTGGCAGCATTAATTTAGGCGCTGTCCAGGTTGGGCAACTGTGTCGAGAGCTAGAGCAAATGGGTAAATCGGGCAGTACCACAGGGGCACAAGCACTCTACCAGCAGCTACCCCTTGCCGTAGGGCAAACCATTGGTGCCCTTGAAAGCACCTACCAAAATCTTCAGCTCGCTACGGTCTAGGGTTGGGCAGCGTTGGAATTAATTTTAGAGCCAGGATATTTCCATGCGGATTGCCATTGTAGGCTGTGGATTTGTAGCCGATTACTACATCAGTACCCTGCGCGACTACCCTCAGTTAAGCGTCGTGGGGGTGATGGATCGCAACCTTGAGCGGGCTGAGCATTTTGGCAAGTATCATAACCTGCCCGTCTATCCCACACTCTCAGCGCTTTTAGAAGACTCCAGTATTGAGCTAGTCCTCAATCTCACCAATCCTCGCAGCCACTTTGAAGTCTCTAAAGCTTGTCTAGAGGCTGACAAACACGTCTATTCTGAAAAGCCCCTCGCCATGAATTTTGAGGATGCTCAGCATCTTTTTACCCTTGCCCAAAGCAAAGGGCGGTACCTCTCCTGTGCGCCCTGCAATCTGCTTAGCGAGACGGCTCAGACCCTCTGGAAGGCACTGCGAGAGAATGTAGTTGGCACCGTTAGGGTGGTCTATGCCGAAATGGATGATGGGCTGCTCCACACCATGCCCTACCGTCAGTGGAGCAGCAGCGCTGGTACGCCCTGGCCTGCCAAGGATGAGTTTGAAGTAGGCTGCACCATTGAACATGCAGCCTACTATGTGACTTGGCTGACTGCTTTTTTTGGTCCTGTTACGTCCCTGACTGCCTTTGCCTCTTGTCAGGTACCGGATAAACAAACCGATGTGCCTTTGGAGCCTGCCCATACCCCAGATTTTTCTGTGGCCTGTCTTCAGTTTGCGTCGGGCGTGGTGGCTCGTCTAACGTGCAGCATTGTGGCTCCCCACGATCACAGGCTACAAATTATTGGGGATAAGGGCATTCTTTCGACCCGCGACTGCTGGTTTTATCGTGCGCCTGTATTTGTGCGGCGATCGCTTACCCTTCGTCGCAAGACCTTTATGAATCCGCTGTCTCGCAAATACCCTTTAGTGCGATCGCCCCAGCAAAGGAAAAAAACTAAAAAAGGCCAGCAGATGGACTATGCCCGTGGTGTGTTAGAACTGGTCGAGGCGATCGAGGCTCAGCGTCCCAGCCGCCTTTCGGCTGAATTTTCGCTGCACGTTAATGAAGTGGTGCTTGCCATTCAGAATGCAACCTCTGGATTGTCTTACCAACCCAAAACCACCTTTGCCCCCATTGCTCCAATGCCTTGGGCGGTAAACTAATTTTATGAAACTACTGATTACAGGGGCATCGGGGTTTATTGGGCGCTACGTCGTTGCAGCGGCGCTACGTAAAGGCTATGGGGTAAGGGCGCTGGTGCGCTCCGCAGAGCAGGCAGGGCTTTGGCCTAACCACCCTCAACTCGAAGTAGTGTGCTGCGGCGACTTGCAGAAGGCAGCAAACCTCCCCGCCGCTCTTGACGGCATTGATACCGTGGTGCATTTAGCTGCTGTGTTATCTGGCACCTTTGAGGCGCAAAAACAGGGCACCATTTTGGCGACTCGCGCGTTATTGCAAGCGCTCAAAGCGTCTGACGTTGGGCACCTCATCGCCATCAGCACGTTTTCTGTATATGACTATTTGGCCTTAAGTCAGGGCACTATCCTGTCTGAAAGTATGCCCCTCGAAGCCCACCCTGAACAACGGGATGGCTATACCCAAACCAAGCTGGCGCAAGAGGTTCTGGTGCGCCAGTTTGCTACGGAGACTTCAAAACTTCTCACTATTTTGCGTCCTGGCATTGTCTACGGTAAAGACCATCTCTGGAATGCTTCGCTGGGCGTGAACATAAAAGATCGGTTGTGGGTGGGCGTGGGCGATCGCGCTACCCTACCCATGATGTACGTCGAGAACTGTGCCGATGCCATTATGCAGGCTGTGCTGTACCCACCCAAAAGCCGCCACACCATTAACCTCACGGATGACGACCTTCCTACCCAAAAAGCCTACCGAGACGCGCTTCGTCAAGTCTTGCCACATCTGCCGCCCAACGTTACCCTGCCGTGGGCGATCGTGAATCAAGTTGCAGGCTGGGCGGCAAAAATCCCAGGAATTTCCCCTGAAAATCTCCCTGGACTGCTGGTACCTGCTAGGGTTCATGCTCGCTTTAAGCCCTTAACCTACAGCAACACCCGCGCCAAGCAATACCTAGACTGGGTACCTCAGTTTTCTTTAGCACAAGCCCTGGAGCGCTCAGTCAGCGAGAGCAATTTCTGGGAGGTGCAGCCCTAATGCGGATTGCCTACCTTACAGGGGAGTATCCCAGAGCGACAGATACCTTCATTCAGCGGGAAGTGGCGGGGCTGCGTGCGCTTGGGGTCGAAGTGCATACATTTTCGGTTCGTCCCACAGGTACCGAACATATTGTGGGGACAGAACAGCAGGCCGAACGCGATCGCACCGTCACACTTCTTCCTCCCCATATTCCTCAACTCCTTCAAGCTCACTTCTCTCTACTGTTTCGCTCACCTCGTCGCTATTCCCAGGGGCTAAAGTTGGCTTGGGTGGGGCGATCGCCAGGCTTCAAAGCCCTGCTCTACCAATTCATTTACTTCATCGAAGCTGGCACCCTAGCCCACGCGCTCAAGCAGCGCCAAATTCAGCATCTCCATAACCATCTCGCTGACTCAAGCTGTACCGTGGCAATGCTTGCCGCCACTCTTGCAGGCATCCGCTTTAGCTTTACCATTCACGGCCCCGCCATCTTTTTTGAACCCTATCGCTGGCGGTTAGACCTCAAGGTACGGCAGGCGCTGTTTGTAAGCTGCATTAGCTATTACTGCCGCTCTCAGCTCATGCTGTTTTGCCCTTCTGATCAATGGCCTAAACTTCATATTGTCCACTGCGCCGTTGACCTTCAGCGGTTTACTCCCGTTATTCATCAGCCCAATAGCAAAAAACTGCTCTATACAGGCCGTCTTTCTGCCGCCAAAGGTTTACCCATTTTGTTTCAGGCAATGGCTCAGGTTGTGCCTCACCATCCCGACGTGGCTTTAACCCTGGTGGGGGATGGCCTCGATCGCACTGCTTTAGAAACCCTAGCCGCAGACCTAAAGCTCACGCCTTACATTAAATTTGTAGGATATCAGTCCCAAGAAGCAGTCTGTCAGTATCTGCACAATAGCGATATTTTTGTCTTGCCCAGCTTCTCTGAAGGGCTACCCGTTGCGCTGATGGAAGCCCTTGCAGCAGGGGTGCCTGTT
>JBGSVR010000634.1:0-2569 GCA_041752855.1 Thermosynechococcaceae cyanobacterium | reverse complement strand
TTTCCCTGAGTACTCATCAGAGCTAGTATTCGAGACTGATAGCAGTCTACAGCTTCTATTGTTTATTGATAAACGCTCTAGCTCCAAAGATCAGCTTCGCCAAGTTCAAGATTATCTAGAAACGCTGCGTGCGACCTGTGCTTTTGAGCTTCAGATTATTGATATTGAAGACCAGCCTTATTTAGCAGAGTATTTTAAGCTGGTCATTACGCCAGCGCTGATTAAAGTTTTGCCCGAGCCGCGTCACATTCTGGCAGGTAATAATCTGGTGGCGCAATTGACAGAATGCTGGCCTAACTGGCAAAGCTCTGTAATGGCGTCAGAGGTGCGGCAGCCCAACTTCGCGTCACAAAATGCCTTAGCCCAGTCTGTGAAGGCAATGCAGCTATCTGATGAAATTTTTCAGCTTCGTCAAGAAAATGAGGCGCTCCAAGAGCAAGGGCTGTTCAAAGATCGCATCATTGCAATGTTGGCGCACGACCTGCGGAATCCGCTCACGGCGGCGGCGATCGCCCTAGAAACCCTCGAAGGCCAGTGGGATACTTCCTTCAACAAGGTTGTGCTGCCTCCAGAAACCATGACGCGGTTGGCACATCATGCGCGATCGCAGATGCAGGTGATTGAGCGCATGATCACTAACTTATTAGATGCCTCACGGGGCAAAAGTTCCAAACTTAAGATTTGTCCCCGCAAACTCGATTTAGGGGCACTGTGCCCGCTCATTGTGGATGATATCCAGTCTAAGGCAGAGGCTAAAGCGCAGCATCTCAAAATGGATGTGCCACCCGATTTACCCTACGTCCACGCCGACAGCGACCACATTCGTCAAGTTTTTATCAACCTGCTCGATAACGCCATTAAATATACGCCAGAAGGGGGCGTCATTAAGCTGTGTATTCTGCATCGAACCACTCAGAAAGTGCAGGTCAGCATTACGGATAATGGTCCAGGGATACCCCTTGGTAAGCAAAAGGCTATTTTCCATGAAACCTTTCGCCTAGAGCGTGATGAGCTAAAAGAGGGGTACGGGATTGGGTTAGCGCTGTGTCAACGTATTATTCGCGCCCATTACGGTCAAATTTGGGTAGATTCTACCCCTGATGAGGGCAGCAGCTTTAATTTTACCCTTCCGGTCTATCGCACCTGATTGCGCTGCTTACTGTTCTGAATCAGCCTTCAATGCTGGCGTCTCGCGGTTTAGTCATAAAAGTTTATAGGTTGATGCTCTCGAGGGGTTCACAACCGTAGTAGTCTGAGAGCAATTGCCCCGTTTGCAAAATCATTCTAGGGATAAAATTTATGGTTCAGCGCGGTTCTAAAGTTAAAATTCTTCGTCCAGAGTCTTACTGGTACAACGAGGTCGGTACGGTTGCATCTGTAGACCAGAGCGGCATCAAGTACCCAGTCATCGTTCGCTTTGAAAAGGTGAACTACAGTGGCTTCAGCGGCAGCGCTGGCGGTGTTAATACCAACAACTTTGGTCTCCATGAGGTCAAGGAAGTCGAAGCGCCCAAGGCTAAGGCTAAAGCCTAGCATCAGAGCGTCGATTGATTTAGAAGAAAGCCCAAGGAGCATGAATATCCTTGGGCTTTCTTCTATGGGCGGTAGGTTAATAAGTTTGTCTCAAAAGAAAAAGGTGTCGGTAAAGACGGTGAGCAGGGCGGCAATGCCTGCAATTTTAGAGATTGACTGTACGGGTTCCTGCCGATTAATAAACAGAACAGCCTTCAGACCCTTGCACTCCAGCTTAAACCTAAATGAATGAACGCAATGAACTACACAGCAGCACTCAGCACCTGTCACCTTGCTATTCTCTGGGACAGCTCATTCTGTATTTCCTAAAGCTAGGCAGTTGGGGTTTTGGCGGACCAGTCGCCCTAATTGGCTATATGCACCGCGACCTCGTTGAAGAACATCATTGGATCACAGAAGCCGAATATCAGGAAGGGCTGGCGTTAGCGCAACTGGCACCAGGACCATTAGCCGCTCAGTTGGCAATCTACCTGGGCTATGTCCACTACCGAATTGTGGGCGCTACGTTGGTTGGGCTGGCTTTTGTGTTGCCGTCTTTTGTCATGGTGGTGGCTTTGGGCTGGGCTTATGTTCGCTATGGCGGCTTAACCTGGATGCAGTCTGTGTTTTATGCTGTGGGAGCCAGCGTGATTGGAATTATTGCCCTCAGCTCCTACAAGCTCACGCAAAAAACCTTGGGCAAAGACTGGCTACTGTGGCTGATTTATCTGGTTGTTGTGGCTGTCACCGTCATTACGGAGGCGGAGCAAATTGTACTGGTGTTGGCGGCGGGTATTTTAGTGTGGCTGGTTAAATCGCCGCCTAAACAATGGTTTCAACGCAACAGGCTATCGAGCTTTGTGGGGGTTCCGCTTCTGCCGCTGATGGGGTTAGCGCAAGCGGCAAACCCTAACGTTTTATGGAATATTTTTACCTTCTTTGGGACTGCTGGAGCCTTTGTGTTTGGCAGTGGTTTGGCGATTGTGCCGTTCCTTTACGGCGGGGTTGTCAAAGGGTACCAATGGCTTAATCCGCAGCAGTTTTTAGATGCGGTTGC
>JBGSVR010000633.1:0-2601 GCA_041752855.1 Thermosynechococcaceae cyanobacterium | reverse complement strand
ACCTCCAGTCCATTCAGCAAGTATTACCGTACCGCAGTTTGAAGATCTAATTGGCGTACCATACGCATCACCAAAATCAGTCCCAGAATGAAAACGATGCGTTTGGGTAATTGGGTGAATTCTCCATCCGTAAGGACTCGTAACAGGGCCACCCGTAGGCCGAACGAATTGCCTAGGCTTGCCCTCGCAGGACACAGGCTGCGAGGGCTGATTCAGCCCACCACTACCCTCACAGCCATCGCCCTGACCACCGCCAGCAGCAGCACCGCTCTTGCTAAACTCAGCCTTCGCTGCTGCCGTACCCTCGAATCGCCAGTGCCAAGGCTCATTACCCGCACCCTGATTCGCGGCACCTGTATAGCTCTGACTAAAGCCGTAGGTTTTGGCATTTTGCTTGAGCCACGCATAGGCTGGCGTTTTCTCAAACGAAGCATCTAGATTGACGCTATCACCGACACCCACATCTAGCGCATAGCCCGTGTGATGCTCCGAGTAGCCAGGAGGCGCACTAACCTTAGCCGCTTTTTCTTGAGAACCAAGCTTGTTCACCTGATTGACCCATAGCGTTTCTTGCTCCTTCACCGAGCGATAGCCAGACACTACAGTTAGGTCAATGCCTGCCTTTGCCGCATCCTGACGCATTTTGTTGAACGCCGTCGCTGCATCCTTGTGTAGTGTTTCTGTGCGATTCAACGACGGAGCTGTTACGACAGAAGTTAGGTCGCTGCTATTAGCTTCAGTCTGAGGCTTATAGCCATATTTATCTTTAGACTTATCCTCACTGCTATTGCCTTGAGGAAAACACCCCGCAGCGCTACCACCAGCATTTGGTCCAAGACCTTGAGCAAGATTTTTGAAAGGGCTATTTTTGGGTACCGTATCTGGCCCAAACAAAATCCACTGTTTTTCTTTTGCCTTACCAAAGAATGGCATTGGGAATGGCCCAAAACAGTGGGCGCTATCAGATTCATCGAGGGGTACATAAACCGAGAAGTAAAGCGCAAACTCAATTTCACCCGCCAGCTCATCAATCTTTTCCAGCACAACTTTTGGATTCTCACCCAGCGGGAATCGTCCGGTTGGTTCCTCATCACAGATCGCAGCACCCAGACCAGAACCACCGGATACTTTTTGCTCTTTAGATATCCATCGAATATTGGTCGTGGGCAGGGGGCCATTACGTCTGACCTCAATATGAGCGCAGGACTGCTTTTCACCCATACAGGGAATGCTCATGTTCTCAAGGTTACCAGAAGCCGTATTGTCGATATTGCGCTCATGACAATCTGCTGTCACCGAGCAGGGAGACATCCCAAAGCCAATATCGAAGGGTACAAACCAATCCAAGATCGACAGCGGATTCATCAATGGAAACTGACTTAGACCAGGTATGTCTGAGATTTTAGCGACATCGATCCCAGGCAGTTGAGAGAGCGATGTACTGCTCAACCCTGGTATCTGACTAATACCGAACTGTGCCAGTTCACCGCCAAGCTGTCCGAGCTGCCCTTGAAGGAATGGGGCAACGCTGCCAACGGTGCCACCACCCGATAGCCCCTGTTGCTGTGCCAATGCCGCAATCGGTGGCGCTTGATTGAGCGGCGTTTGCGCCAGCCCAGGAATCGCCTGTGCAAGCTGAGACACGGTGAGCGACTGCACTAGCGGGAATGAAGAGAGGGATGCATTGCCCAAAGGCTGACCTGTGGCTAACCCAATCTGGTTAATGGACAGGTTTTGAAACCCATAGTCACTGAGCATCCCAACCGTAAATAAGTCTTCAGGGCGTGTTCCAGGTGTCCAAGAAATGCGACCCAAGCCAGGATAGGCCATTGAGCCAGAACTTTGAATGCCGCCCATATCCGCAAAGGAATAGGAGAAATCGGCAAAGTTAAAGTCCTGTGGTGCAGCAGTCGGAGGGTTGCCTGAATTACTAAAAATGCCCTGCGAGTTGACCAGTGTGGGAACATTGGCGACGCTGAAAAAAAGCGCAGCCAGTAGAGGCCGGAATTTCAAGCTTCACCTCCCACTGATAAGAGTTGGGCGTGATTTCTTGACCTGAATGCGCTTGAGCAACTTGCGGTACATCGAAAAGTGATAGGTTCGCCATTGCTTTCTGACCAGAAGCAGCACGGCAAGACCGCCAAGACCAGACATCGAAAAATCTAGGAACCTTAAAGCGATTGGGCAATTTACCTCTAGCAAATCAAGTGCCCGTGGAAGACTAGAGAGCATCAAAATTATGTCCATCATGTCTGCATCCCTCCAGCGCTCAGTAACTTCATAAACCCGTCCTTCTTCATCCCTGAAACCGCGATCGCCTTATCTAAAGACCCGCCCCGACGCAGAAGCCGGATTGCGCCATTCACTTGATACCAGCGGCTTGAGCCATAGCGAATCTCACGGTTTAGTCGTGCTTTGACCAGGCCAAGCTGGAGCGCGTTTGCATAGTCATGGCGACTATTGACTTTTGGTTTGACCATCGGCAATGGTGGTGCTTCTGGCTGCTGGTCTAGGGCGATAGGTTCAGGCTTAACTGCAATGGGTGAGACAGTCGGTTGTGCCTCGAAGGTCGGCGTTGACCAGAAAATATCGCTCTTTAGG
>JBGSVR010000632.1:0-2552 GCA_041752855.1 Thermosynechococcaceae cyanobacterium | reverse complement strand
TCGGTTCGCCACCAGAACCGGATTTCTTCCATTAGCTCAATGCGCAGGGCATCGACCTCCCAACTGGCGCGCACGTTGGCAGCAAGACCCGCTTCTACGCTGTCGAGACGGCCTAAAATTTTGGCAATCCGCCGCTGCTTATCTCGAATGGTTTGGCGGACAATTTCGGTGGGGTGTGCGGTAAAGACCAGCTTCACATCCAGGGAATTAATAAGGCGTTGAATTTGCTGGGGCGGGACGTTCAGACCCTTGAGCTTAGGAAACAGCCATGAGAAAGTCCCAGAATTTTGACCGCCACTGGCTCCGTCATACAGACTGCTTTCCATCCGCTCTTTTTGACCACTGCGGGAGTCGGCAAAATGAATGGGGTTGGCACCGCTGAGTGCCGTTTCGGGTCGGGGGGCAGACTTCAACACCTCTGAACTCACCATCAACTGCCCAGGGCTGTGGGTGCGAATAATGCTGTCTTCTTGCTCGTAGTGCTGCTCAACAGTATTGATGAGCTGGAAATAGAGCGCAAAAGCGCGGGCGGCGCGTACCGCTTCCTCTAGCTCTAGCTTTTCGACCACCTTCAACACTTCGGTTTGAGGGATGGTGGGAGCCTGCCCTTCGGGCGAACACATTGCCCTCAACTGCTGAAGTAAATCCACCAATTCTTGACCGCATTCCTCGCGCAGGACGGCTTCTAACAGATCTTCAATGACCTTGATCCGATGTTGCAGCAGCAAATCAATGCTGGCATGGGACAACAGGTCTGTATTGGCGCGATTTAGGGTAGAACTCATACGCAAAGATGCACTCAGCCCAGCAAGCTTACTCGACAATTCTAGGGGTATCCTCTGGATTTAGGAAGGATCCTGAGGATGGATTTGAATCTTTCTCTAAGGATCGTGAATTAAATAACCTAAAGGATTGCTTAGCCGCGATGCGCTTTGCACTCCCTCATCCCCTAACCCCTTCTCCCAGAGCGGGAGAAGGGGGACAAGATTCTTACTCCCCTCTCCCGCTCTGGGAGAGGGGCTGGGGGTGAGGGTCAACTTTGGAGGTTATTGAACTTATGATCCTAAATTAGAAAACTGTAATAAATACATTCAAAACCGGATGGCATTGAGCTGCGCTAGTATCGTACTGCCTTGAGGGCACCACTATTCTGTACGCCCGAACACCTTCTTTAAGATAGGCAGTTGCTCGCCCTGCAATAAGCTCTCGCTAAACTGCCCTAATGCGCCGAGTTGTTGCTCAATTTGCCGAAGGGTAATTAGCCCCATAAGAACCGGAAGGGTAACGAGACTGGGCGATCGCCCCAACCCCACACAACTTCCAGCCTTCCCATTCTGATGTAGCGAAGATTTATGACTCATGGCTCATCGCCCACTGTTTTGCCCATGCTAAACGCGCGTCAACGGCTGTCTGAGTTGCGGCCTCACAATATAGTCGCAGAACGGGTTCTGTGCCGCTAAAGCGAATCAAAATCCAGCTTCCGTCTGCGAGTCGCACCTTAAAGCCGTCGGGGTTGGTCATTTCAGTGACGGCAATGCCCAAAATTTCTGTAAAAGGATGTTCCTTTAGCTCTTGAATCAGCTTTAGCTTGGTGGCATCGCTAGAAAGGGTGAGGTCAATGCGATCATAGGCGCTGTAAAAACCTGTGCGCTCCTGAAGGTTCTCATAGAGTTCGCTCAGGTCTTTGCCGCTGGTAGCGATCGCCTCCAATACATACAGTGCCGACAGCAGTCCATCCCGCTCTGGGATGTGAGTGCCAAACCCAATCCCGCCAGACTCCTCGCCGCCGAGCAATACGCTGCCCGTTTGTAGCATTCGATCTGCAATGTACTTATAGCCGATAGGAGTTTCAAAGACGGGCAAGTTAAACAACTGCGCCACTTTGGGCATCAGATCCGAGCCACTCACGGTTTTAATAAATTCCCCAGTCAGGCCACGATTGCCTGCGAGATGCTCGACCAAAATAGGAATGAGGATTTGTGAACTGAGGAAATTGCCCTGACCGTCTACCGCCGCAATGCGATCGCCATCCCCATCAAACACAAACCCTACCGTTACCCCTTCAGCTTTGCCAGAGGCAGCGCGATCTCGAATGGTTTGCAATAGCCCTGGCATATATTTTGCCAGCGGTTCTGGTGCGGTTCCGCCAAAAAGCGTATCGTGGGCGGAGCGCAGCTCATGGACTGGGCAACCTAAGACCTGCTCTAAGCCTGTAGCGGTTGCGCCATGCATAACATCTACATAAACGGTGATGAGATCGCTAGTAATGGCCTCTTGAATCGCTTTTAAGTCCACCTTGGAGCGCAGAATTTCGCAGTAGTCAGGCCAAGGATTGAAGTACGTTAGGCTTCCTGGCGTTTCAGCTGGCACCATCGGCTTTCCGAGCCGCGCCTGAATCTCTTGAGTAATAATGGGCGCAACGGAACCCCCAAAGGCTCCTTTTACTTTAAGGCCAGAATAGGCCGCTGGGTTATGGCTGGCGGTAATAACCAGTCCCCCTAATGCCTGGTATTGCTTCACCGCCCAGCTTACGGCAGGGGTAGGCACAAAAG
>JBGSVR010000631.1:0-6718 GCA_041752855.1 Thermosynechococcaceae cyanobacterium | reverse complement strand
TCCCAAAACTTTCCAACCTTAGGCGTTATAAATTCAAGTTGAGCTTTACAGGTGTTCCATTCTGACGGCGTAAGTTTATAGCCAAGAACTTGATTTAGATCTTGAGTCGTTAAAAATTCAGGCGTTGAAATTACCATAAAGGTCTAAGTTCTTTTCTACATGAGTTAATAAAGCTGAGGGATTTTCAAAAGAATGGCGTTTACCCTCACTCGTCAGATCAGCGATTTTAAGGCTACTGTTATGGCCTAAATCAGTTATTTCATACTCCTGCTCTGCGCGATTTTTCTGAAGCAGCGCAACGTCTGGTTGATTGATAGAAGCTCTAAAAGTTTTGGCATCTTTCACCTGCTTGAGCAAACGCTTAAAATGGCGCAAGCTCACCTCAATGTCATATTCTTGGGCAAGATGTTTTCGCAGCCAGTCTGCTGTCCATCGAGTAAACGGATATTTATAATCTCGTGGACTCTGGCTCATTAATTCGCTTAGCCGTTCTAGATAGGCCTCTGTAACTATTTTGGGACGACCGCGTGGAGAATCTTCCCATAGGTGTGCCATTCCAGATCGAGCCATATGAATCCAGTGTCTTGCTGTGGAGGCACAGCATCCTACTTCAGAACAAATCTCTGATTGGGGTATACCCTGATCTGCCAAAATCATAATTTTGATGCGCTGACGATTCAGTTGAGAGAGCGCGTCATCATAGAGTTTTTTAAGAAGAAGTTTGCGCTGAAAGGTTGTTAGATACAAATATTTATGTTCCATAGTCAAATCTTACTAACGCCTTAACGTGTCGAATCATTAGTCTTAAGCTCACTACTGATATCTTTTAGTTAGTACGTTAGACTCGAAAGAATGGATTCACTCAATTTGTAAATTTAATAATTATCCTGAATTTATTATTTCTAAAAAATGTCCATTAAAAATTTAGCCAAACTTGTTTCTTTTTCTGGATAAATTCAAGATGTTTAGCTCTGAAAATATCAAAAATTGACAAGTTAGCCATGGCGCGTGACATGAATCATACGCAGTTCATAATATTGATTCAGTCAAAGTAAGACAGATGGCTAGACAGAATAGCGGACGAACTGCGATCGCCTCTACTAGCACAAATGACCCTAATTTAAGGACGACATCCCCCTAACGGAAAGAGCTTCCAACACTTATGAAGCATTTTGTGGCTAGAAAGCTGACTCTACACTAAGTTTTTGCTGAGGATTTGCTGAGTATGTCTGTATGCCCCATGATGTGAGAAAAGCAGCCCATGGCGATCGCCGTCACTGAGAAACCCGCTTCTGCCAGTAAAAATGTGAATATTCTCCACCGTTGATCACGAATATTCATGGGCATACCTAAAACTGCTTCATTTATTGCGCTCATTGCGCTGTCAGGATTAAGTGCATTGCCATTGATGCCCGCTCAAGCAGTCTTCTTCAAAGAGAAAAGGTGCGTTGGCGTAATTGCCTCTGTGGATGGCTATGCCAACATTCGCGAAGAGCCAACCACCGCATCAAGAATTCGTGGAACCCTCAATAAAGGGGCTGATGTAGATGTTTATTCTGTTATTAGAAATGGCGGCAAGTATTGGTATCGCGTCAGTTGGGGCTATATTCGCGCCAATCAGATTCGCAGAGAATGTGCAGGTTCTGGCGGTAAAGTAGATTTTCCCTATCCTTAAAAACGTCCCGTAGGTCAGAACAAGGAGCTGTTACCAAATCCGTAACCTCCCGTTGACTCCGGTTGTGAAGAAGCTAACTTTAGACATGAGCCGTTTACATCAGGCTCTAACCCTTCAGCCAGACACGGAGAGATAATTGATGCACCGCTTGACCCAAACCATTAGCATTTTGATACCCATTGGGCTAACTGCGTTATGGGTCAGCCTAAGACCCGCATCTAGCGCTATAAAAGAGCCAATCCAAGCCCCCCAGCTTGCTAAAACTCAAACACTCATTTCTTCTCAGCCCTCTAACCGTGTTGCCAAGCGTATGAGTGATCTTAACTATTCTCGTGTCATCCAAGAAACCACGTCGATGGTTTCTAATGCTCAGGCTAAAAGACTCGCCAAGCAGTATGGGTTAGATATTCTTAACATCACTTGGGAAGACACAGGGCGTTTCAAAAACTCTGCCGTGGGCCCCAATATCAGCGATATGAGCATTCAGGTGCAGCAGTTCCAGCCCAAAACGCAAGACTACTCGCTGCACCTCATGCCCGTTATCCGCTTTCCTAACTTTGCTGATAAGACTGCCGATGTGCCCCTCGACAACTTTTTTATCAAGGTGGGCAACCATAAAGGGGATGCTTTACAGCGGGTCGCACTACGAGACGTCTTGAAAAATCTGCGCCGCTACTTAAGCCAGCCCAATTCTTGGAAAGGGAACCAAACCTCTTTATTAGCGCCCAGAGATAGCCATGTACTAGTGAGCGCTCAAGCCTGTTTTTTACCCATCCCTCAAGCTGGGATAGCGAAGTTTAACCCCGTTCTGTTTAACTATCAGTCCTACGCTGAAAATCCTGCTGTACTGACGATTATGGCCTCCCGCGAAGGCACCAGCGTGACGGTGATTGATAACCAACGAGATGGCTTTGAAGCCGGACGCACTTGGGGGCAACGCCTCTTCTTTAACCAGAAGGGGGAACGCGCCAGTTTAACAGGTCAGCGCATCAGCGAGTTTTTGACCCAAGGCGGCAACTCAACGCCGTCTCCAGCCCGTCCATCCACAGACGAAAAGGAGGGGCTAAATATGGTGCTTCTGATTCAGGTGCCCCTTAAACAAAAGGAGCGGCTTCGCCAGTCTTTAAATTTTGAAACGGTGATGCCGATGAGTGCGCCTGCACCGACTTCTGTGATGAGGAGCAGGAGTGATGTCGAAGCGGCAGTGATTGGGCATGGGGAGGTTGAAGGGCCTTTTACTGAGGTTGATAACCTTGTCATTGAGCGCGACCCGCGTTTCCCGATTCGAGTGACGGTTCAGTTTTATAAGGGCACCAGCAATGGTGCGGTGTCTGCTGCGGATATGAAAGAAATTCATCAGCAAATTGCTCAGGTTTACGAAGATTCTGATTATGTCGGGAGCTTGGTGGTGGATGCTCAAACTGACCGACCAACTGAACACGATGGCCCTCAGCAAGAACCACCAGATTGGTGGGCAAAGTTTTGGGGACGCTATAAGCGCAATACAGGGCAATCTCAATCGGAAGCCATGCAAATGCTGCGAAAGCTGCGTGGTCAATCTTGGATGCCCCAATCTGAAGAGGATTTAAGGAGATCGCTCGATCAGATCAACTGAACCAAAATACAAGCTTTCTCATTAGTGCTGAAGGAGCCAGTATTATTTAGATGAGAAATCACAAAGCTTTGATATGTCTGATTCGCAAACTCCCATCGGCGTAGCGTTAGTCGGCACTGGATTTGGACAAAAAGTTCATCTCCCTGCCCTCAAGGATTGCCCTTATACCCAAGTTGTGGCGGTCTATCACCGCGATCGCACCAAAGCCGAGGCGATCGCCCAAGCCCACCATATCTCCCATGCTGCCGACAATCTAGACGCGTTGTTAGCCTTGCCAGACGTTCAGGGCGTTTGCATCTCCACACCCCCTTTTTTGCATACCGAAATGGCACAGCAGGCGCTGAGCGCAGGCAAACACGTCTTCTTAGAAAAGCCCACGGCGATGACCGTCGCCGAAGCTAAATCACTGTATCAACAGTCTCAAAAGCAGGGCTTACAAACAACCCTTAACTTTGAGTTTCGCTTTATCCCAGCCTGGATGACCTTAAAAGCCCAACTCGAAGCCTTTTATGTCGGCAAACCGCGCCTGATTAAAATTGATTGGGTTGTGCCTGGACGTGCGGATCCGTCCCGTCCGTGGAGTTGGCACGCCAGTGCTGAAGCGGGTGGTGGCTCCCTCGGTGCGCTGGGTTCCCATACCTTTGACTACATCTCCTGGCTATTTGGCCCTGTTAAGCAGCTCTGCGGACGGTTGATTACCTCCGTTGGCTATCGACCTGACCCTGTGAGCGGTATGCCCAAAGCAGCCGATGCGGACGATACCTGCTTAATCATGCTAGAGCTAGCAGACGGTACGCCTGTGCAGATTAGCATCAGCGCAACGGCCTATAACGGGCGCGGTCATTGGGTAGAGGTTTACGGCGATCGTGGTACGTTAATCCTCGGTAGCAATCACCCTACAGACTATGTGCATGGGTTCACTTTACGGGGCGCTCAAAATGGCGAACCCCTTGCACAATTGCCCATCCCCGCACAGTACGAGTTTGCCAAAACCCATCCAGATGGTCGTATTGCTGCTGTCACTCGCGTGATTAACCATTGGGCTGAATGTATTCAAGCCGGACAGTCTTCGTCGCCTTCCATCCGTGAAGGGGTATATTCGCAGCTCTTGATGGACTTAACTCACGAATCTCACGCAACGGGCTGCTGGGTGGATGTGCCTGATTTAGAAGCATTTTCAGGCTAACCCGCGACAACGAAATAGAGAGCGATCACAGATCGTCTTCAGCTCAAGCACCCAGAAATTAGGATAAGACACTTTGAAACGACCTCAGTGGGCTTGGCGAAACAAAATTACAGTCTACTTAGCAACACTACTTGCAACCGTGGGACTCATCCTTAGCCCCCAAGCCATTTCCAAAACAGTTCCTCCCCCAACTCATGAACTTCGAGGCGTTTGGCTGACCAACATTGACAGCGATATGCTGTTTTCCCGCGATCGCCTTAAAAAAGGCATCCGTCGCCTTGCAAACCTCAATTTCAATACGGTGTACCCTACGGTCTGGAACTGGGGCTATACTCTCTACCCCAGCAAAGTGGCAGAGGCTGCAATTGGCACCCCACAGCGGCTATACCCTGATTTAGGCAATACTGGGCAGATCGATGCTCGTGAAGCTGCACAGGGCGATCGCGATATGCTCAAAGAACTGATTGACCTAGCCCACGCCAAAAATATCAGCGTCATTCCCTGGTTTGAGTTTGGCCTCATGGCTCCGGCGAATTCAGCCTTTGCTAAACGACATCCCGATTGGCTAACCCAACATCAAGATGGCAACACAATTGTGAAGGAAGGCAAGGATCCAAGGGTATGGCTCAATCCTTTCCATCCAGAGGTTCAGCAATTTATCACGAGCCTCATTGTTGAAGTGGTTACAAACTACAGCGTTGAGGGCATTCAGCTAGACGATCACTTTGGCTTACCCGTAGCACTAGGCTATGACCCGTTTACCGTCAAACTCTATCAGCAAGAGCATCAGGGCAAAAATCCGCCCCAGAACCCGAACGATAAAACCTGGATGCGTTGGCGAGCGGACAAACTGACGGGGCTGATGGCAAATATATTTAGGGCGGTCAAAGCTAAAAATCCTAAAGCGCTGATATCGCTCTCACCCAACCCTGCAAAATTTTCCTATGATGTGTTTCTCCAAGACTGGACAGCCTGGGAGCAGTTGGGCTACATCGAGGAGCTGGTGATTCAGGTTTATCGCAAAGATCGTAATCGCTTTTTGATAGAGCTAGCCCGTCCTGAGCTTCAGCGCGCGCGGCAGCATATCCCCGTCAGTATTGGCATTCTGTCTGGTCTTAAGAACCGAGATGTTCCTATGAGCTGGATTCAGCAGCAGGTTGAATGGGTGCGCGATCACCAATTTGCAGGGGTCTCCTTTTTCTTCTACGAAACCCTCTGGACATCCACTATGGAATCCATCAATCAGCGTAGCAGTGGTTTAGAATCCGTGTTTGATCAGCCAGTCCCGCGACCACTCCTTTCTAGAGAAAAGTAGTTGAACCACAAAACTTGCTAAGTAAAGGTGATCAAAGCGCGTATTCTAGTTTAGGAATAGTGCGCCAAAGGCAAAACTCTATGAACGCGCAAGAACTGCTAGCCCAGTATTCACAAGGTATCAGGCAATTTTCTGAAGCTCAACTAAACGCAGCCATGCTTTTTAACGCAAAGCTTAGTTTCGTAGATTTGAGCCATGCTGATCTTAGTTATGCCGATTTGCGTGGAACCGATTTATTTGGAGGCAACCTGAGTTGGGCAAATTTGCAACATGCTAACTTAGCTAGCACTAACCTAGGCCGCACCAACTTACGTGGAGCGAAACTCTACTTTGCAGATCTTCGTAGTGCAAACCTTCAAGGTGCGGAGCTTCAGGGTGCTTTTTTTGATAAAACCACACTTTTCCCTAGCGATTTCAACTTGAAGTCAATTCGAAAAAAGTATTGGTAAACCTAAATTTAAATCAAAATTTCACATATAAAAACAGAAAATTGAAACATCAAGCATTCTTTTTGATTCATTTCTAAAAGTAGAACTTAAACTTAAAATCAAAGGCTCGTTTAGACAAAAATGAGATTAGGATCTAAATCAAACCATCAATTTTATATTAATGCATTCTTTATCACCCTAATCCTATTCATTGTCTATATCCTCACAAAAAACTATATAGACCAGGAACAGTTCATTTACTCATGGGACTATAGCGGCTATCAAAAAAATACCAATATTTTAATTGAAGAGTTTAGAAAATCCTTCGCGAATGGGATTCTAGACTTACTTGCTTCTTTGTTTTCAGACTACTCCAAAATTTACTGTATCCCAATCCTACCCATCTATCTAGCTTTCGGGTCTACCAGATTTGCCTTTATCTTAAGTTTCACCCTTGTCTATCTTGTCTCTTTCAGCTTAGTTATGGGGCTAGTCTTTA
>JBGSVR010000630.1:0-5474 GCA_041752855.1 Thermosynechococcaceae cyanobacterium | reverse complement strand
TGTGCCCACCTACGACTTTAATCAAATTGCCAACGAACCTGAACAGTTTTTATATCCAGGGCCGCTTGCACCTGCCCAGTCCGACGAAAAGCTCTTAGATATTCGTGAAGTCTGCGTGAAACTTTTGGCGGCTCGGTGGGAGCTGCCGTTGTATCAGCTCATTTCATTCCTGGCGCTTATGCTTCATTACGATGCCGCTGAGTTAGCCACTGCCGATAAGCTTTCTAGCAGACTTCAGCAGCAGATTAGCGACGAAAGCGCTGCACTAAGCCTTCGCACCACGCTTGCTACCACTATTTCTATTCTCCAAGAGATTGTTAGCACAGAGCGATTTGAGGCCGTTGATTTAGAAAATGACGACAGCCACTACACTCGCCCCCATCAGCTCACCCTGATCACCATGCACAAAGCAAAAGGGCTAGATTGGGATGTGGTCTTTCTGCCATTTTTACATGAGAACGTGATTCCTGGCAGTTTGCGCGTACCTGGTACGGCACAGTTTTTAGGAGAGTATGCGATCGCAGAGGTTGCCCGCGCCCAGATCCGCGCCAATCTCCACGGCACCTATCTTATCCCCTCCGCTCAAGAAGCATGGCAACAGGCCAAAAGCCTCAAAGTTGCTGAGGAGTTTCGGCTGCTGTACGTGGCAATGACCCGCGCGAAGCGGCTATTGTGGCTTTCGGCGGCACAAATGGCACCCTATAGCTGGGGTAGCTTTAACTGGGAACGGCAGCCTCAGCTTGAGCGCCAAAATCCTTGCCCTGTGATTCCGGCTTTAAGGCAGCACATTAATGGAGGATCTCAACAATGGCAACATTAACCATCGAAATTCCAGATGACCTGATGGATCGGTTGAATCCATTACGCGATCAGTTACCTGACTTATTACGTCGCTGTTTGCAGCCGTCAGCTTTGTCAGTTGATGTTTATTGCCATATTCTAGATTTTCTAGCTAGTCAACCAACCCCAGAACAAATTTCTGCATTTAGACCTACTCCAGCAATACAAGATCGATTCAAATTCCTCCTACTCCGAAATTCTGAAGGAAACCTTTCCCCAGAAGAATCTCAGGAACTTGATGCTTATGGGCAAATTGAGCATCTAATAGTCTTGCTCAAATCCGGCAACTTGCCCTATCTTGTTCCTGTTTCTCAATCATGACCATGTTTTAGATCCCAACAATCACTAAATCTTTATGGACTTTATTACGCTGTTGGGTCTTCTGGCTGGAACCTTAACCACAATTTCTTTTGTGCCCCAACTTGTCAAAACCTGGCGAACAAAATCTGCAAAAGATATGTCGCTACCAATGCTCATTAGCTTTTGTTCAGGGGTATTTCTGTGGCTTGTGTACGGACTCTTACTCCCTTCAACTCCCGTCATTGTGGCAAATTTCATCACCTTAATTTTAGCGCTGATGATTTTAGGGTTGAAGCTTCGCTATGAATGAGCCTTCTAAAGTTTGAGCTTCGATCTAATCTTCAAACCCATTAAACAAAGACAGAAACCAGGATACACAGCGTGACAATGCCCCCCACGAGAAGCCCCTCGCGCTTTAGATCGCATTGATCTGCGGACAATTAGGCATACTGGAGTAATCTAGATCGATTTGTAAACGCGATGCCAAACCTTAGTCTTAAGCCAACCCATAAGCCTGTCAGAGCCTACTATGATGCCCTGGCTGAATATGCTCAAAAGGGGGTTGTGCATGAGGGGGCGGTACAGACTGCGTTTCAAGATTTGCTGGTATCCTGCGGTCGGCAGTTTCAATGGACTCTGGTGCCTCAGTATGCGGTTAAGCGACCCAAGAAGCAGCCGATTCGGATTGATGGGGCGCTGGTGGATGGGTTCAATTTGGCGCGGGCTTTTTGGGAGGCGAAAGATAGTAAAGATGACCTGAAGAAGGAGGTGCAGAAAAAGTTTGCGGTTGGCTACCCGAAGGACAATATTATTTTTCAGCAGCCTGATCGCGCAATGCTTTACCAGGATGGAAAGCTGGTGATGGAGGCAGACCTGACCCAGGCGCAGGAATTGGTGGATGTGGTGCGGCAGTTTTTTGAGTATCGCCCCCCTGCAATTGACCAGTGGGAGAAGGCGGCAGCGGAGTTTGGCGATCGCGTGAAGGATCACGCCACGGCTTTGCTAGAGCTAATTCGGGAGCAGGCGAAGAAAAATAAAAAGTTTATTGATGCGTTTGCTACGTTTTTGCAGCTCTGTCGGCAGTCGATTAACCCCAACCTGAGCGAGTCAGCGGTGGAGGAAATGCTGATTCAGCATTTGCTGACGGAACGCATTTTTCGCAGTGTGTTTAATAATCCTGATTTTGCCCAGCGCAATATTATTGCGGTAGAAATTGAGAAGGTGATTAATGCGCTGACTTCTAAGTCTTTTAGCCGCGCTCATTTTTTGAGCAGTTTGGATCGGTTTTATGGGGCGATTGAGGAGACGGCGGCGACGATTGATGATTTTTCACAGAAGCAAGATTTTCTTAATACGGTGTATGAGAAGTTCTTTCAGGGGTTTTCGGTGAAGGTTGCGGATACGCACGGCATTGTCTATACGCCGCAGCCGATTGTGAATTTTATGGTAAAGAGTGTTGAAGACATTTTACAGCGAGAGTTTGGTAAGTCTTTAGTTGATAAGGGTGTGCATATTCTTGACCCGTTTGTGGGGACGGGGAATTTTATTATTCGGGTGATGCGAGAGATTGCTGAGATTCAGAAAACGGCGCTGCCCTATAAGTATGAGCATGAGCTGCACTGTAATGAGGTGATGCTGCTGCCCTATTACATTGCTTCGATGAATATTGAGCATGAATATTTTGAGCAGACAGCAGATTATAAGCCCTTTGAAGGCATTTGCCTGGTTGATACATTTGAAGATCAAACTGTTCAGCAACTAGATTTTTTCAGTCCTGAAAATATGAAGCGGGTCGATCAGCAAAGACGATCTGATATTTTCATTGTGATTGGCAATCCGCCTTATAATGTTGGTCAGTTGAATGAGAATGACAACAACAAAAATCGTAGGTATACCAATAAGGGTAAAACCGGAATTGATGATCGTGTGTCCGTTACTTATGCTAAGGCTTCAAAGGCAACCAACAAAAGTGCCTTATCAGATCCTTATGTAAAAGCGATTCGGTGGGCTAGTGATCGGATTGGAAATGAAGGCATTATTGCATTCGTGACCAACAATAGTCTTCTGGATCAAATTGCTTTTGATGGAATGCGGCAACAGCTAGAGCAAGATTTTGACCAAGTTTATGTATTTGATTTGGGTGGAAATGTTCGCAAAAATCCTAGGCTTTCAGGTACAACTCATAATGTATTTGGCATTCAAGTTGGCGTTAGCGTTAACATTTTCATAAGAAAATCACCAAATTAACAAGAAAATATAAATATGGAAACACAAGAGCTTAAAATATTATCCAGAAAAGTATTCGAGAACTTTTACGTGAAGAGCGGCTAGCGATCTGTCTTGCCTTGATTCCGTGCGTAAGCGATAAAGAAATGCAAAAAATTCGAGAACAGTTTGGCTCACTTTCTGATTGCAACACTGAAGAGTTTGTGAATATGATAGGCTGGGCAAGAAATAAAACTGAGTTTAAATTTACTGTGTAGCAATGAGAAAAGCGAAGATTTACTATGCTCGGATGGATGAATTTTGGCGAAAGGAAGAGAAGCTTCGCCATCTAGAGAAACTTGAGCATATCGGCAATGTAGATTGGCAGGAAATCACACCTGACGAGAAGCATACGTGGTTAACGGAAGGTTTAGAAAGTGAATTTGATGATTTTATCATAATTGGAAATAGAGAACAAAAAAATAATAATTCATCTTCCATTTTCGGCTTATTTTCAAATGGAAATGATTCGGGTCGTGATGATTGGGTATACAACTTTTGCCAAAAAGAGTTGGAAATTAATATGAGGAAATTTTCTGAAGTTTATAACTCAGAACTTGACCGATGGCATAGATCAGACAAATCTATCAATCTGGACGACTTTCTCATTAATGATGAAAAATTTATTAAATGGACTCGGAATTCTAAACGTGATCTAAAAATAGGTCGTCATATAAATTTTTCCTCAAAAAATATAAGAAACGCAATTTATCGGCCTTTCATATCAAAAAAATTATGCGCTGGCAAAATTTTCAATAAGGAAGTTGCCTTAATTCCTAAAATACTGCCTTTAATTCTTGACGAGACTGAGAACTGGCTTATTTGCTTAACTGACTTTGGTTCTGAGAAACCATTCATGACTCTTACTGTTAATGCGATTCCAGATTTACATCTTGTTGGAGCTGGTTGTGGGACTCAATGTTTTCCTTTCTATACTTACGATGAAGATGGAACCAATCGCATAGAAAACATCACCGATTGGTCATTAGAGCAATTCCAAACCCACTATCAAGACCCCACCATCACCAAGTGGGATATCTTCCACTACACCTACGCCGTCCTCCATCATCCCCACTATCGCACCCGTTACGCCGCCAACCTCAAACGCGAACTCCCCCGTATCCCCTTCGCCCCAACCTTTCGTCCCTTCGCCACCGCAGGCAAACGCCTAGCCGAAATCCACATCCACTACGAACAACAGCCAGAATATCCCCTCAAACAGCAAGAAAACAAAGACCTTCCCATCGACTGGCGCGTCGAAAAAATGCGCCTTAGCAAAGACAAAACCCAGCTCAAATATAACGACTTCCTTACCCTCACAGGCATACCCCCCGAAGCCTTTGATTATCGCCTCGGTAACCGCTCCGCCCTCCATTGGGTCATTGACCAGTATCAAATCAGCACCGACAAACGCAGCGGCATCACCAACGACCCCAACCGCCTAGACGATGAAGAATACATCGTGCGGCTGATTAAACAGGTCATCACCGTCAGCTTAGAAACCGTCCAAATTGTAAATGACTTGCCAGACTTAGGCTTACCAAAAGACGAGGAATGAATATGAGCGTTAATATTGCCAAAAAAACTTAGGTAAGAGCGTGTGAAATTAAGAGAGATTGCTCAACAGATTTTAATTGATCCACGCAAATTAACAGAATATGCGCTTAACTTCGATAACCCGATTGGGGCAGATAAAGCAATTATGTTTCAGCGTCACTTAGGTTTCACAAAGGAGAACTACCAAATTTTACTAGAGCAAATCAAGTCAAAAGTACTAGATGCTGATGTAAATTTAGGAATTTTTGATGAGCATGGACAACGCTATCAAGTTGATGTAGAAATAACAGGCATTGAGCTAGGGCAAAAGGAAACTGTACGGACAGGATGGATTATTAAGCCAGGTGAGGATGCGGCAAGACTAATAACGTTCTAAGTACAGGACAAAAAGCTTGAAAATGTTGTGAGGATGGGGTTTCATCAGAATTACGAAATCCATGAGAAACCCCATGAGTCAATATAGCGAATTAAGGAAAGCCCTCCAACCCCATCTGGGATGGAATAAAGCCAGA
>JBGSVR010000629.1:0-6066 GCA_041752855.1 Thermosynechococcaceae cyanobacterium | reverse complement strand
GTTGGCGAGGGCTGGATTATCTTTAATGAATTCACCGAAGGATTCTTGTGCCTTTTTTAGGCCAAAGCCAACGCCCACACCAATTAAAGCTTTATAGTCCCCTGCACTCGCAGCGCTCAGGATACCGCCAAGGGGAATATTTTTGAGTGCAGGGAACTGTTCTACCAGTTTGGGTAAGCCTACCTTCAAAACACCTTGGAGCGCTGCACCTTGCCAATCACCTTGCAATAGCTGCTCTAAAGGCAAGTCTTTTGCCCAAGGGTTCGCATTTAGATAATTCTTGAGTTCGGGCGAAACTTGTTGAAGGAATGGGATTGCACTATTGGCAATCCCAGCATTATTGCCAGAGATGATGGCCTGAACTAGAGGAATAGACGAAGCAGGTAAATTGGCTAAGCCTGGTACAGAATTCGCTAAGTCGTTTAATGTGTTGCCATTGATGGCCTTAAACGCACCGAGCGATACTTTATTGGGATCAGCACCACCTAGAAAATCAACGACTGTTCTATTGCCTAAGCCGAAAACGCTTAAGTCCCCAACCTTGATGGTTTGGCTGACAGGGGTGCCGATGTCAAAGGCACGGCTTGGGTTATAGCCAATTTGATTGATTAAGCTGGGGTCGTCAATAATGCCAAAGTTTGCAGCTTCGACCACGCCCATATTATCGAAGGACACGTTTGACCAAACAGGTGAACCGTTCTGCGCGTAGAGGTCGGCGTAAGCGGCAAGGGACGGGTCTAAGAAGACCAGTAAGCCACAAAGCAGTATTACAAAGAGTCGGCGGAAAAACTTACTCAGCAAGACCACCTTCCTTCATTAATCGTTCGATTAATGCACGGTCACTTCTGGTCTTAGTAATCGCGGTGTCCAATGGTTTGCCTCGTTTGAGAATCCGAATCACGCCCTGAGTTTTATTCCAAGCAGGAGAGAGAAAGGCAATTTTTTCCTTACCTTTCTTGAGCCGTGCAGTATTCAGACCCTTAAGAATTGCGCCTGCTTGTGCTTGATTGAGCGCAAGCGAGTAAGGTCGCACTTTTTGGACAGCAGCAACCTTCATTTGTGGCTGTGCTGGTTCAGTAGATTTCGCTTGTGACTTAGATTGCCAAAGGGGTTCAGGCGGTTTGACTTCAGAAAAGGGGCTAGAAGGAATTACAAATGAAGGTTCGGACGGAAGTGTCAGAGGATTGATGGGTTTCTCAATATCTGTCTTACGCTCAGTGACCTTCTTGGTTAGCTTCAGGGCATCTTTTTTGTTACGTCTAGCAGATTTGCGGAAAAGGGTATCCGCAACAGACGGCTGATTGAAAGAGACTGGAACAGGGGCAAGTAAGGGGTAAGGATTGCTTGACGGCATTAAGGTGACTGAAGCAGGGGCAGGGGCAGACGTTGGAACAGGGAGGGGGCTAACAGGTTGATAGACTTTAGGCGCGAAAGAAATCGGTGGAGGGAGAGCGGGTCGAATCGGTCGTGCGGCATAGTTTGCAGTGGCAGGAACGATAGAGATATCTTTGCCACCGCTATTGCCAAGCGTTAGCCTGAAACTTAACCGCTTACCCGAAATCGTCCAGACTCGTAGAACCGCAGTTCCATCCGGCATTCCCAGCATCCCCTCAATGTTTTGGCGCTTAATGCGCTGAAGGTAGACACTGCTGTTGCCCATTTTGCGCACCAGGATCTGACGGCGATCGCTAATGGTGATCGCCGCAATGCTCTCGCTACCAAAATCAATAGAGCAACCTTCAGGGGTGACTTTCACATCCACACCACGCTGGGCAAAGTTGAGCGGCACATCTCTGGAGCCGAAGGCGAGAGCAACCGGGAGCGGGGCACTCCCCAATAGAACGACAGCGGTTAAGGCAGGCAGGAAACGCATGATTCTATCTCGCTACTAACTTGAACTCGGTACCGTCGGGAATCAGGCTATAAGGCGCTTGGCTAGACTGCACCTGACTCGCGCGGTTTTGGACATTGCCAAGGATGCCGTCCGCAAGGCCAGCGCCAGCCGCAGCAAATGGATTGCGCTGAGATGTAGATGAATATGAGGTGAAGCCGTTTGAGCTAACGGTGCTGCTATTGCCGCTAATCGCGTTTGACGCAACACCGCGCAAAGCTGAAAAGACAGGAGAAACGAGATCTTTCATTCCAAAGCCACTCCCAGGCTTTTTCACCTTTGCCTTAATCAAGGCAGACCCTGAGTTGGAGCGAATCGTGAGATTGTCAGGGACAGGGATGTCCTGTCCGTCTTTGAAAGCACGAACGGGCTTTAGGCGGAAGAAGCCTGAATCAGAAGGTTCCGCATTCACGATGAGCATTGCGCCCTTGGGAATATCGCCAATCGCTTTTGTAACCTTCACCTCAAACTCGTCTTGAGAAATGTCCATTCCTTTGGGGGCAATGATGGGCACCGTCAGCTCACCGCGTCCTTCGGCACCACTGGGAATTGTGCTAAACGTTCGTGCGTTCATCGCTACCCCAGATGGATCAGTCGATGGCGTTGGATAGCCTTCTGAATCAGGCAGTTGAGCAATGGGGTAAGGGGATGATTCGTTCGGCGCACTTGAGTTATAGACCGCTGGGATTGCGGTTATGCCTGAACTAGACCCGTCAACCATGATCTGATCACCCAAGTTTGCAATCACCTTCTCAGGGTCACTCGGCGGTGTGAAAACAGGAGGTGAGTAGAACCTTGGACTTGAAGCTTCATTGGGGATGGACGCAGGTGCCGCGCTCGGAACAGTCCGGTAGACGATTCTATCTACCGTTCTGATTTGAGGCGGTGAGGAAACCCGTTGGATGATGGGGAGCTGGCGCACGGCAACAACATTTTGAGGCGTGACTTTAGCAGGCTTAGCGGTCGTGGCCTTGCCAACCACAAAATTCTCTTGATTGCGAATGCCTAATTTTGCGCGTAGTTCGGCATTCTCCTTGGTCATTTTGTCGTAGGGGTTAGCCTGGTTTGCTTGGACGGGTTCAATGGTTTCAACCTTTGCAACCTTGGCACCTCCAGAGAAAAAGATCGACTTCAAAATCATTGCGATGATTAGGAATCCGCCACAGGCGACAGCAAGCTGAACAGCCGTATTTTCATGAATAGGGCGTTTATCTTCTACTGCAATGGCACGAGCGGAGCTATCGCTGAGTTTGGGAAGTGCTGATTTAGTCTTAGCGTCTGCATCAACACCAAACAGTTCATTTACTGATGCTTGATCCGTCATTGGTCTTTCTCCTGCTTCTAAACGCGGTTTGTACTGGTTGAATCAATCAATTTGCTTAATCATCAAGCCCTGATCCTGCATCTCTTTGATGTACTGGTAGTAGGGGCTATCAGGAGGCTCCCAAGAGTTGAAGTAAGGTGGGGTTGCGACGAGATAAAATTTCTCGCGTCGAATCTCGTAGAGGTCTGGTTTCTGGGACTGCATGATAGTGCGCGTAGAGGCAACGTCCGCTTCCCAGTTACCAAGAGAGGTTTCTCGTAAATTAGAAATCTCCATTGTGTTCTCAATACGCGCAGTCATTTTTTTGTTGGCAAACCCGTCAATCGGGAAGCCCTTGCCCTTATAAATGGCGATTTGTTTGATCAGGTAATCCTGACGATAGGGTGCAACGATGCCGTAGGACGCTTTGTAGAGAGGGGCGGGAATAAATTGACCGACAAAGTTGATTTTTGGCTCATCTTTGCCATCGGGTGTTTTACCAACCCAAGTCCAAGCAAGATGCTTCCATTGGCGAATGAATTTCTTAACGGTTTCGGGCGTTCGCTTGAGTGGATCTACCGCTTCAGCCGTTGCCGTGCTTCCATCAGGCTTCTGGATGAACGCATAGCGGTCTTTACTGATAAAGTTGCTGACCCTTGCAATACCGACAATCTGTAGCAATGCCACAAAGCAGAGGACACCAAAAATGCCGTAGGGAACCCAATTCGGATGTGATTTTTTGTAGGTGATCATAGTTTTGGATTGATTAACGACGTTTATCCATTGCGCGAGAAATGCCCATCGTCACCGCGCTAGCAGCAGAAGAGGCAACCCCTGCGACGGCACTAGCAGCGGCGAGGTTTGCGCCCATAAAGGTTTTAGCGGCGAAGAAACCACCGCCACCCACAACTGAGAGTGAAACCAGTGGGGCAATCAGGCCGATTGCATATTCAAATCGGGTATCAGAAAATGAGTAGGTAGAGCTTTGGGCTAACTGAAGACTGGCAAACCCAACGACAACCACATTCGCAAGCTGTGCAATCAGGATAGTCAGGTAGCTAACAAGCCAGCCAGCGGTCATATTGAGCCGAGCTGGAATAATTGCGACCGATATCGCTAATGGTGCAAACAGGGCATCTATAAATAACGCCAGCTCCATGAATGAAACTGTCCAATATTGGATTGCATTGAGAATCGTCTTTTGCGAGGAGCCAGAAACAAGTCCAGCAGTAGCATTTGCGAGTTTGTAAGCATTGAGACTAGGAGCTGCCAATGCCTGAACCACTTCTGAAGGAGTAAAAGTTTTGGAAAGCTTCGTCATAAACTTTGTAAAAAATACGCAGGGGCTTTGCAGCGCACTTGATGTACACTGCTTTTGCTCTCCTATTTGCCGCTGATCTGCAATTACGGTTTGAATTTTTTTGTAGCAGTCAACAAAGGCATAAGCCTGTAATTGTTGGGGCGAAAGCTTCTTAAGCTCTGCTGGGTCTGTCGGCCTTTCAGTCGTTGGAAGCGTTATGTTCGGTTTATAAAGCTGCTGACAGGCTTGAATTTCTCCAGCGATTTTACTCGCCGCGTCTTGAGTAATAAAAATATCACTCATGGCTCCCCTAAAGGAGATATCTTGCACTTTCGCATCGAGAATAGCGGTCTTTGCGTTATTCACATACTCACGCAGTCCTAAACCGAAACTCCTTGCCGCATAAGCATTATTGGCTAGAAATATTGCACACAGAATGATTGGGAAGAACGCTTGCAAAAGGACAGAAATAAACGCGCCGCCGCCATAGATTTGACCCACCATCGCAGTCCCAAACTTCCAGCTCCAGAAGACCAGACCAATTAGGATGAACAACTTACAAACGTTGTTAAATACAATGTCTGAAAGGTTCGTTTGCCCTTTACTGGCATCGGGCATAAATGTAGTTTGCCAAAGCTGATCCCAAAATACTTGGACATCTTGATTCTGTTTAATTAGGGAATTTAGGTTATCGGTTTGGGTTTGAATATCTTCGGCAGATGCAGCAGTATGGATGACCAGTGCAAGGATTGACCCAAGCGCTAACGCACTGATAAAGGTTGCCGTCTTATTTCGGCGCAAAGCCTGGAAATAATGTTGATGCGGAAGACGTTTCGGCAGCTTCAACGGTGCCGCGATCCTGGTCAAGTTTATAAACATGATCCCTATCCAGATTTGAGCTGATTTCTGCGAGCTGCATCGTTTGAGCAGCTTCTTGAAATTGAATGGACTGAAGATGATCGCCATTGATTTTTGCAATCGCTCCCAATGCCTTGAGCTGATTCCCTGTCTGATAGGCAGCGGCACTTTGCAAAATGGCTTGCCCTGACAAGATCGTCAGCCCAACAGAGTTCGCTGCGTTCTGTTGCGAAATCTGCTTGAGACAGGCCAGAGATTCTTTAGCCGCCGCACACGTCTTTGCCGCTTCAGCCGATGCCTTGGTTGCCTTCTGTGCCGATTCATTGAGCTTTGTGGAGTCCTCAATATATTTGGCTTGGGACGTTGCGGCCTGTCCTGCTACTTCAACAGCGGCGGTTGATTCTTTGCCACGGTTAGAGAGCAGCGCTTGACCCGCATCGGACAAAACAAGCTGAGAGATATTAGAGATGCCTTGGCGAATCGAAGACTGAGTTTTTCGAGAAAGCTCGTACACTTCTTTGGGTGTACGAGCTTTACTAATTTCCTCAGAGACGCTCGTTGGCAACGCTGATCCAGAACCACCCGATGACCCAGAGCCTTCTGAACCGAAGATATCGGCGGCGGATTGCGGATTGAGTATCCCCAAAGCACCCAGTAGACCAATCACGTTATTGGCAGCGCCACCCCAGTTATTAGAAGAGATATTGCCAAACA
>JBGSVR010000628.1:0-3217 GCA_041752855.1 Thermosynechococcaceae cyanobacterium | reverse complement strand
GCAGGGGCAATATCTACATACCGATCCGCATCTGGTTGGGATGGGTCGCGCACCGTAAAGCAATCTTGTCGTAGCCCCGCATAGTTATCCCAGAAATGGGTGAGGGTATCAACCTCAACAACAGGCACCCCACCATGAAGATGAGCGCGAACATCCTGCGGTTCCGGTGGCGGTGCATTGTCCACATAGCGCCGAATATTGCAGTTGTAGTCCTCCGCCGCAATTTCTGCCACAGGCACCCGCCGTGCATAGGCAGGTATGTTTACCCCAGACCGATAGGCGTGGACAATTTTGTCAATATCTTCAGGCCGCAGATGATTCTGTGCCTTGCCTTCTCGATACTCGCGATCGGCATTAATAAACAGCACATGGTCGCGGGTTGCCGCACCCTGCTTATTCATCACCAAAATACAGGCCGGGATGCCCGTGCCATAAAACAAATTGCTGGGCAGCCCCACAATGGCCTCTAAGTAACCCTGCTCAATAAAGTGTTTGCGCGCAGCCCGTTCCTCACCACCGCGAAACAGCACCCCGTGGGGCATTACCGTTGCCAATCGTCCATCATGCTTCAGCACAGACAGCATGTGCTGCACAAACATCAGGTCAGCCTTGTTGCCTTTCTCTGGCATCATCACCGGAAAGCGCCCCGAAAACTTGAGATCTTTTTTGATGTAATTTTGGCTAAACGGCGGATTTGCCAGCACACGCTCAAACCGCCTGAGATTGTTATTCTCATCCAAATGCTGAGGCTCTCTAAGCGTATCTTCTTGACGAATATCCGCATCAGAAATGCCGTGCAGCAGCATATTCATCTTACAAATTGACCAAGTGGTGCCAATCTTCTCCTGACCAAACAGCCCCACTTCGCCAGAGCTACCGCACTCGCGCAGATAATCTCGTACCTGAATTAACATACCGCCCGACCCAACCGTTGGGTCATATACTCGCATACCTTTTTTGGGGTCACAGATTTCTACACAGATCCGCACCACTTCCGCAGGGGTATAAAACTCCCCCGCCTTTTTACCCGCAGAATCTGCAAAAAACTTAATCAGCCATTCGTAGGCAGCACCCAACAAATCTGGGAACTCAAAATCTTCATCCTTGAGCGGAATTTTCTCAAAATTCTGGATAAAATTAGCCAGCGTATCGTCATCCAGCGTCCGCTGACCAATCTTTCGGTTAAAGTTGATGCCCTTCAAGACATCTTGCAGCGCCTCAATATTGGCATCTTCGATCGCCTCAAGGGCTTTATTTAAGGTGCTGCCGACGTTCTCTTTAACGTGCTTGAGCGCCGGATGCCGGATCGTTTTGGGTGCGCCATTTTCTATAACGTGCTCAACCCAGCCTTGATTCCAGCGCGCTCGTTCTGGCACAAAAAAATACTTGCCAGAATAGCTGTCTCGGTCAATTAGCGCCTCGGCAATATCCTCAGCGCTCATGCCCTTAGCCATTAGCTCAGCGCTTAACTCTGCCTGTCGCTGGTCAAATAAATCGCTGGCACGTTTTAGAAACAACATGCCAAAAATGTATTCTTTGTATTCGCTAGCATCCATGCTGCCACGAAGATCGTCACAAGCGCTCAGCAGAAGGCTTTCAAGTCGAGAGAGGGTCAGTTTTGCCATTCTCTAACGTTACCAGCCTACTGAGCCTTAGAGTCTGTTATGAAAGTCGCTTGCTTGGGATCATGGATTAAATAACCTACACTTTGCACGCCCTCACCCCAACCCTCTCCCTAGGGAGAGGGAGAAAGAGTCTGATCCCCCTTCTCTTTAGAGAGAAGGGGTTAGGGGATGAGGGTGTGCAAAGTGCATAGCTTTGCAACAATTCTCTAAGTTATTTAATCCACAATACTTAGACCTTGCATCAGCCTCAGCGCATCGTGACAAATTCCTCGGCAGAGCTGGGGTGAATGCCGACTGTTGCGTCAAACTGGGTTTTCGTGGCTCCCATCTTGAGGGCAATCGCCACCCCCTGAATAATCTCACCCGCGTGATCTCCCACCATGTGGGCACCCAACACGCGATCGGTTTCGATCTGCACCACTAACTTCATGAGGGTCTTTTCTTCTTTCCCTGGCAGCACATAGTACATGGGTCTAAACTTACTGCGGTAGACCTTAATGGCATCATCGCCATACTGGGCGCGCGCTTCTTCTTCGGTTAGCCCTACGGTGGCGGCTTCTGGGGTAGAGAATACGGCAGTGGCAACATTGTCGTAGCTCATCTGACGCGGCTTTTTGCCAAAGTGGGTATCGGCAAAGGCGCGACCTTCGTTAATGGCAACGGGCGTTAAGTTAATGCGATCGGTGCAGTCGCCCACGGCGTAGATATTTTCTTCGGCGGTCTGGCTGTGGCGGTCTACGGCGATCGCCCCTTTCACAATCTCAACCTTGGTATTTTCAAGTCCCAGATTTTCGAGCAGGGGCTTGCGACCAATGGCGGCAAGGCTTACAGCATCGGCAAAGATTAGATCTTCTTCACCGTCTGCGGTTTTGACCGTAATTTCGAGGCCAGAGTCAGTTTTGGCGATCGCAATATGCCGCATATTGGGCACAATCCGAATGCCGTGGTGCTTCATCCCCGCCTGGATTTCATTGCGGATGTCTTCATCAAACCCGCGCAAAATGTGGGTGTATCGTAAAATTTGCGTCACTTCACTGCCCAGCCCTTTAAGAATGCAGGCAAACTCAACGCCAATGTAGCCGCCCCCTAACACCACCAAGTGTTTGGGCTGTTCTGGCAGGGTGAAAATATCGTCAGAAGTGATGGCATGTTCTGCCCCAGGAAAGTCTGGCCTTACAGGTTTGCCGCCTACAGCAATTAGGATCTTCTCGGCGGTGACGGTCTGCTCGCCAATGGCAATGGTGTGAGCATCTACCAGACGACCATGCCCGCGAAACACCTCAACCTTAGAGCCATCTAACATCCGCTGATAAATGCCGTTGAGTCGCGTGACTTCGCCATTGACTGCCGTAACCATGTGGTTCCAATCAAGGGTGCTTTCAACCGCGCTCCAGCCGTATCCCTGTGCTTCTTCAAACTGAGCCGGAAAGTGGGAGGCATACACCATCAGCTTTTTAGGCACACAACCACGATTTACGCAGGTGCCCCCCAGCCGACCAGATTCTACAATGCCCACTCGCGCACCGTATTCTGCGGCGCGGCGTGCTGAAGCAATGCCGCCAGAGCCAGCCCCAATTACAAACAAGTCATAG
>JBGSVR010000627.1:0-4023 GCA_041752855.1 Thermosynechococcaceae cyanobacterium | reverse complement strand
TGACCGCCCCGCTTCATCCGATAGGGTAATGGTAGGCCCCTCAAGTTCCATGCTGTATTCCTCTATACATCCGACCCTATCCCGTCAACTATCCGCTAGTTTAGAGGGTAATGGCGCGTCTTCACGATTTTTTATTGTCTCACGAGAGCGGGTGGTTTGCCGTCGTAAATCGAGCCACTGCTGCAAAATAATGCAGGCGGCTTTTCGATCCACTAGCTCACGGTTACGAGACGGGCTAATGCGCTGAGCGTGCATCATGGATTCTGCTTCGTAGGAGGTGAGCCGTTCGTCCATGTACTCCATCGGAAGCTGGAGAGCGTGACAAATTCGTCGCGCTAGCTTTTGGGTGCGTTTGGCCTGGGTGCCAATCTCGCCGTTCATAGAGTAGGGCAGCCCCATGACCAGCAGCGTTACCTCCCGCTCGTGAATGAGCTGCCGCAGTTGAGCAATGTCGTTCTCGAAAGTGGTGCGGTGGATGGTGGTGAGTCCGGTGGCAATGAGTCCGGTGCGATCGCAGCCCGCCACTCCAATCCGCCGATGGCCTAAATCTAGCCCTAGGGCAGAAATCACAGGTATAGTTCTCCTCGTAATACCGTGACCGCTTGTCCGCCCAGCTTGGGCGTATCGCCATCTAGCTCAATCAGCAGACGACCAGGGCGGTTGAGACAATCTCCCTGCTCAAAGCGCCACAGATCGCGTTCTGGGTCTTTAGATTTTCCGGATTGACGCAGCAGCAGCGCCAAGGGGCCACTCACCGAACCCGTTACAGGGTCTTCGGGAATGCCAGACTGCGGTGCAAAAAAGCGGACGTGAACGTCGCTATCTGGCTCGACTGTTTCGCGGGTATACACGCCGATTCCACGCCAGTTTTGAGCTTTACCTAGGGTTGTAAGAGCCGCCATATCAGGGCTAAGTGCCTGGATCTGATGAAGATGAGACACAGACACTAATACATCTTGATTCAGCGAATCCACAACGGGCGCTATTAGAGGTTCATTGGGCAATCCTAAAACAGCAGCGAGCTGCTGAGTAAGGGCTGGGGTGATTGGCTCAAACTGGCATTCTGGCAACGTTAGCCAGATCCAGGGGCGATCTTTTTTGTAGTCCACCGTTACTTTTAAAACACCGCTGCGGGTTTCGATGTACAAAATTCCGGTGACGCCAGGATGCAGGTTAAAGCGACCTTCTTGGGCAAGGGCGTGAAGGGTTGCAATGGTTGCATGACCGCACAGGTTCACTTCCTGTGTTGGGGTAAACCAGCGCAGACGAAAATCGGCTTCAGGCGCAGCGGGCTGAAGCACAAACGCCGTTTCAGAACAGTTCACCTCACGGGCTATCTGCTGCATCTGAGCATCAGATAGCCCATCGGCTTGGGGCACGACCACCGCAGGGTTGCCACAAAAGGGGCGATCGCAAAAGGCGTCTATCCAATAAACAGTCAGGGCGTTATCCACAAGAACCATAGGGATTCGACTTGGGCTAATTCAAAGACAACTGCTTTTAGAACTGCCCTTCTGCCTTAGAGTCGAGATCTTTCTTTCGTAATTCTTTGGCGGCTCGCGCAATTCCGTTTTGAGTATGCAGCGGATTGGGCGTTAATGTCAAAAAGCTCATCCGCCCTGGGGCTGGGGTTTGGTTGGGCTGAAGCCCCTGAAGCATTTCGGTCAACTGAAGTGTTTCTAAAGATAGGGTTTTACTTTCTCTGACCTTATGCCACACAGATCGCGACAGCATAAGGGTATGCTCCATCCGCTCTGCACCCACCTGCTGCAAGTAGTCTTCTCGTTCTGGCTGGTAGTCTGCGGAAACCACCGATAGCGGCGCTGAAGGACAGGCTTCTTGAGAGAGATAGGCCATGTGTGCCAATAGCTCTGGATAGAGCCAGGTATAGGCAGGATGAACCGTCATTTGTGCATCGTGGGGTTCGGCACCAGCGCGGTTAATGGAGATTGAAAAATATCCGATCGCCGCTTTGCGCTGGGGTTCAAATACATAGCCGTTCAGCCATTCCTGCTGCTGAATCTTGATATTTGCCATCAGGCTTTGGAGAACGCTGCGCTGAAAATCCTGGACGTGACGGTCAAACACCTGCCGAACAAAGGGCGGCATTGCAGCAGTATCTAGCTGATACAGCAGTGCTGCGTCGGCAGTATTGACAGGAAGTAAATTGGGAAGACTGGGCGATCGCAGTGCCAACGGCTCTAGAGATGCAGCAGACAACTGCCAGCGTGTCATCTGAGAGAGGGGCTGAAATCCACTTTGGCGATATAGACCCAAAGCATCGACGTGGTTAACCTCAACCTCTACAAGCCAAGTTCGGGCTTCCCAAATATTTTCCATGCAGTGACGCAGAAGCTGGGTGCCTGCATCAAAGGCAGAGACGCCGCTATCTAGACAGATCCGCTCAACACGCCAAGTACTGCGCGCGCGATTAAAAGGAGCGACCTGAATTAACCCCACCAAACAACTATTCTGTTCTAAAACAAAAGTTTTGACAGAATGCCACTGCCCAGGCACTGCATCGAGCAAACGCCATAGTGGGTTAGAAGTCCAATCTTGAGAACTACTTTTTTGCAGCGGTTCTAGGAGCCAAGCGCGCTCTGCATGAGTGCCATCGTCTTGACCCAAAAGCGTTTTGACCGCATCCCAGTCTCGATACTGGAGCGATCGCACCGTAGATTCATTTTTGGCAGAGGCAGAAGACATAGGACGACAGGGCAGACTGAGGACAGTGACTAGGAAGGCGATCGCCTTGCACAAAGCATACGAGAGCATAACTCCCAATTTACTCACTTAACCTTTAAGCAAATAGATTGTCCCCATTGTAGCGACCCTTCGTCCGCAACGTCAGAATCTTTGGGCACATCTCTCCCAAATTTAACTCAGCGTTGTTAGTAAAGCCCCATTCACTATGCCTTAGGACGTACCAACACCACAGGCGTCTGCTCATCAGAATTCCCTGCGGGGTTATTAATGAGCGCCTCTTGCAGCGTTGCCATTGAAACATCAGCAGTTGCCGCGAGTACCTTCACCGCCTTGAGGTCGTTAACGTCCACAATTGCTGCTGAAATCCCTGTTTTCGCCTTAATTTCATCAACAACAGCCTGAGGATCTTCGGGACCTAGTACGACAAACTGATCGTAGGGTGGCAGCGTACCCGTTACGTCATCCACCAGCCGCGCCTGTTCTCCGGCAAGTCGGTAAAACCCACCTGGGCTTCCCAGCACCTTCATGACTGAACCGCCAAGAAACGCAAACAGCACCCGCCAAGGCCCCACCACATCCACTAGCGACTGAAGACCACAGGCCGTTGCCAAGCTTGAAGTGGGCAAAAAGAAATAGCACAAGCGCGATGCAACCCAGCCTGGATGAATATCGCTGGGGTGGCGATATCGCCCTTGAATGATGGCAACCGGAGTCTCGCCAATCGTGACAATATCGCCAGGTTTCACATGGGGCTTCACATAGCGATTCACGATATCTACGCAATTGTCTAAGCGGGTCAGTAGGTGCGTAGGAATAGGCAGCACTTCAGAGGCTTCAGAAGTGCGCCAGCGCAGAGCCTGCTGAGCATCTGGATACGCCAAGGGCAGCACCTCATGATGAACACGAGGGATGCGCCCCTTCGGGCCATAGGTGGTGTAGTACACTCGCAGCCACGCCACTCTCAGGGTAGAAAGATCGGTGCCCTTAATATCTATGTCTATAGAGACTGTCGTTTGCTGACGTTTTTTGACAATGTAGGCAAACCAATAGTCGTCAGATCTCGTTTCAGCATCGGGGTGATGGGCGGTGAGTCGCACCGTTTGGGTTACGCCATCTAGGCTTTCTTTAGACAGTATCTGAAGCTCTGCCCGTAGCTCTGGCACCATCACCTCAAGGTCTGCCAGCGGATTGGCGAGAATCAGTTCGCCTTTAAGAGAGTAGTGGTGAGGCTGGTCGAGTTCTAACTTCCACTGTTTTGTCGATACCTGAAGGGTATTGCCTCGGCCTTTGCGATAGCGACTTTCTAACCCAGCCCAG
>JBGSVR010000626.1:0-9971 GCA_041752855.1 Thermosynechococcaceae cyanobacterium | reverse complement strand
AGGTAGCAGCAGCGGCTAGGGTAGGAATCATCAGGACGCCGAACCAACCAACATAGAGGCGGTTGTCGGTGCTGGTGATCCAGCTACAAAACTTTTCCCATGCGCTGGCGCTTTCGCGTCTTTGCAATACTGTGGTCATGGTTTTTATAAGTGCTAGAAAAATTTACAGATGTATGTGGCTAAACGTAGTGCGTCTTTGCCATATCTAGATTATGACCCACAACATTTACTTTTGTAAAGCTTTTGGTGCAATTCTGAGTGCCAGAGAAAGTGTAGAGCGTTTTACAAAACTAGAAAAGGTCTGTAAAGACTGCTATCAAAGGGTTTTATGAATTAATGCAAATAAAGTGAATTAATTTTGCTTTGTTACAACCTACTTTACAAAGACGTTAATGAGCATTGCTAAGGCAAAGCCAACCCCTGCGAATCTGAGAAACTGCCAAAATAGCTCTTCTTTGTCTCTCCAGGTAATGAGCTGACTTTCGAGGTCTTCCCAGGTTGTAGCAAGTTGAGTTTTGATGGTTTCAAGCTCTGCCTTGAGTTCTGACAGGCGAGCTTCAAGTTCTGGCTGCTGAGCTTTAGCGGTCTGAATTTGTTGATAACGCGTTTTGATCACGTCAAGGAGTTCTTCTGCTTCTTGGAGCGATCGCCCCACATCCATACCGTCATCCGTAGAAGGTAGCGGCTGGGAAGACTCCGGGACATTTTGTTCGGCTGGTTCCATAGATAGTAGGGCGCAATACTCAAAGAACCGCTATCACCTTACCCTGATTGCGGCCTAGGCTACAAATCATTTCCGTAAGGCAGACATGCGTTTTCAATCATCCTGTTAAGGCAAGATAGGGCAGGTCTATAAAGGAGAGAAGCTGTGGGTGCTGTCATCACGCGCTATGGAGGGTTGGCAATGGCGATCGCCGTTGGACTCATCCTTCGCTTTTGGAACCTAGACCTCAAGCCGCTATGGCTCGATGAAACCATCACGCTTCTGTTTTCGCTCGGCAGGCGCTATGAAGATATCCCCCGTGAGGTTTTGCTGCCCCTGAGCGATTTACTGCAAACTCTCACTTGGCAGCCCCAAAGCTGTGGGGCGATCGCCCAAAATATCAGCCAACAATCGACCCACCCGCCGCTGTTTTTTTGCTTAATGCATCAGTGGATGGGCTACCTGCAAGGGTCTGGGCATTCTCTGCGGTGGCAGGTGCGATCGCTCAGTGCGCTGTTTGGGGTAGGGGCGATCGCCGTTATGTACATTCTCAATCGCGTGGCGTTTTCTTATAAAGCGGGTTTGTGGGCGGCGGGGTTAATGGCGGTGTCGCCCTTTGCAGTGTATTTGTCTCAAGAGGCACGGCATTACACGCTGCCGATGCTGATTATTGCTGCATCTTTGATTCCAGTCATCCAAATCTGCGCGGCAGATAAGCCCAAGCTTTTACCTTGGTTAGCGTGGGTTGGGCTGAATAGCTTGGGCTTTTATGTGCATTATTTTTGTGTGCTGGCGTTTGCAGCTCAGGTCACTACGCTAATAGCGATTTTTCTGAAGCAGAGAAGGTCTGTTTTGAGAGTGGCGATCGCCACCAGCAGCGTCGTCCTCAGCATTTTGCCCTGGCTCCCTGTTTTACTAGGCCATACTCAACGCCCAGAAACCGACTGGCTCAAGTTTAATTCTGCCAATTTGGGGCTGCATTGGTTAGAACCCATCGGGCGACTGTTCGCAAGCAGCATTGTCACAGTGATCATGCTGCCCGTTGAAGACCAGTCCCTCCTCGTCACGATTGTGAACGCACTACTGATGCTGGGCTTTATGGGGTACTTAATAAGGTGGCTCTGGCAAGGCAGAAAAGCATTATTTCAGACTCCACAGGCGCATCAGAGTGCCCAAGTCTTGCAATATTTTTTGCTGGCGATCGCCCTAGAGTTCTTCTCATTAATCTATATTTTGCACAAAGACCTAACCTTAGCCTTTCGCTATAATTTTATTTTCTATCCAGCGCTTTGTGCCCTATTGGCTGCCAGCATTTCAGAACTTTCGGATCAAGGACATAAAGGCGCATTAAAAAAGCTTCTACCTTGGTCGTTGATCGTGGTTGGCATCATCAGCACAGGGTTTGTTGTGACGGATGCGGCCTTTGCGAAACCCTTCGCACCGAAACAAATTGCCCAAAAACTTTTGAACCAAAGTTCCAAGACTGATCTCGTCGTGGTCAAAAATTATGAGAACTCTCAGGATGTGGCCTTAGGACTCAGTTTTGCCCTAGCGACCGATCAGTTTAGGAACAGCATTGTAAAGTCACCAAACAGCATTGAATGGGGCTTTACGAAATCAGTAGAGCCAACAGAAGACATACTGAGGATGCAAAGGCAGACGCCAAGTGCGAAACGATTACCCATTAATCCCTTTACACTCTGGCGCATTAGCAGTTTGGGCATCAACAAGCCTCCAATGCCTGAACAAGTAAAGCTTAATCTTTCCGAAAAAACAGTTCAGGCAAAGGCTGCAAATTGTCTTGCCCCTCAGCCTACCTTCTCAAAGATGGGCTTGACCTATCAGCGTTACGACTGCAAGGCAGACTTAGGAGGCTGAACCGATAATCTGGCGTTGGTACTCTTGTTCACTCATGAGTTCGTGGGTGCTTTCAACGCGATCTATAAAGACAACGCCCTGAAGGTGGTCATATTCGTGCTGAAAAATCCGTGCTACAAAGTCGTGCAGTATATGTCGTTGCGGTTGTCCATCACGATCTAAATAATCTATAGTCACAGACCTATAGCGAGGCACCAAGCCACGGATGCCTGGAACACTTAAACATCCTTCCCAACCTTTGTCTGTTTCGTTAGAATGCTCAACCAGCTTAGGGTTCAGCATTGGGGTTGGCGACATTTCTGGCGCATGAGGGTAACGCGGTGTGGGACGAGATGCAATAATCACAAGCTGCTTTAAGATGCCGACCTGAGGCGCTGCAATGCCAACACCTCCCGCTTGCGTCATCGTCTGCAAAAGGTCGTCAATGAGTGCCTGTAGGTTAGGGGCTTGAACAGTCTCAATCCGTTCAGCGGACTGCCGTAAGGTTGGGTTGCCCAACTGCACAATGTTAGGGTTTGTTTTTACCATCGTCCTAACAATCTAGAACTGTTTTAAGAACCGAAGATCGCTGGTATAGAGCCGACGGATATCGTCAATTTGATGAAGCACCATTGCAAACCGCTCTACGCCAAAACCAGCGGCAAAGCCCGTATACACTTCAGGATCGTAACCTGCCGTTTTGAGGACGTTGGGGTCAACCATTCCGCAGCCTAAAACCTCTAGCCAACGACCATTCCACTGCACATCCACTTCAGCCGAAGGTTCAGTAAACGGGAAATAGCTAGCTCTAAAGCGAATAGGCACCGAACCAAACATCTCTTCTAGAAAGATTTTGATGGTGCCTTTTAGATCAGTGAACGTTAGACCCTCATCGATCGCCAAAATCTCAATCTGATGAAACACGGCCGCATGGGTAGCATCTTCAGTATCGCGGCGATAGCAGCGCCCTGGGGCAATGATGCGAATGGGTGGATCGTTATCTTCCATGTATCGAATCTGCACAGAAGACGTGTGGGTTCTCAGCAGATTGCCGTCTGGGAGATAAAAAGTATCCTGCATATCACGAGCAGGGTGATCGGGGGGCGTATTGAGCGCCTCAAAGTTGTAGTAGTCTGTCTCGATTTCGGGGCCATCCGCTACGGTGTAGCCTAAGCCCACAAAAATATCTAAAGCTCTATCCATCATCGCGTTGAGCGGATGAATGCGCCCTTGGGGGATATAGGTGCCGGGCATGGTTACATCTAGTGTTTCAGATTCAAGTTGAGCCTGAATTTGAGCTGTTTGGAGTTCAGATTTTTTCTGCTCTAGTGCAGACTGCACTAGCTCTTTAACATCATTGGCAACGGCACCAATGCGAGGGCGATCGCCAGCATCCAGTTTGCCCATCCCCTTCAAAATTTGGGAGAGTTCACCTTTTTTGCCTAAATAGCTCACCCGTAGCTGCTCCACCGCATCAAGGGTTGCGGCAGCGGCGATCGCCGATTTCGCCTCGGCCTGCAAAGTTGCTAATTGCTGTTCTAAATCACTAAGCAGCGTTGACATATTAGATGGGCTAAGTAGATTGGGGTGGCCTTGATCTTAACCCATCACGGCAAAGCTGCTGCGAAGCGCCATTGACTAAAACCTTAAGCTGCCATCGGATCGGAGGCTGCCATTGCTTCGTCACAGTGGCAGGTATAGGGTGCATGGGCTTCATAAATTTTGGATGCCTGAGACATGTGCATCTCAATGTTTTCCATCAAAAAGAGGTGACTCGAAGACGCTTTAGGGTTCATTAAGGCTGTTACCAGCGTCGTACTTTCTTTGAGTGTCACTGGTCGCTGCCAGTGAGCTTCGAGCGCTTTTTCAGCTCTATGACGGCAATATGGTTGCATAAATTCCCCCTAAGGTGGTGAAGGATTTGCTGAATCTAGGTATTGTTGCTTAGTCGTTAACCCTAGTCTGTAACTTTCCTAACAAAATTGCAACAATTTTTTAGAATATCTTTCTTTAGATATATAATACAGCTTTTTAAAATTCTTCCCTATTTTTTGTGCGATCAGACATTCCCTTTGAGATGCGCTGGGCATAGGGTTAAGCGGGGCGCACCATACCCTAAGATAGTTGAGCAGTTTTGTTTGACCTGACGAGAGGTAACGTTTATGAAAGCATTGCAGGATAAGGTTGCTGTTGTAACCGGAGCCTCTCGCGGGATTGGAAAGGCGATCGCCCTAGCGCTTGCCTCAGAAGGCGCATCGGTTGCGGTTAACTATGCCAGCTCTAGCGCCGCAGCCGAGGCAGTAGTGGCAGAAATTGAGGGTATGGGAGGACAGGCGATCGCGCTTCAGGCAGATGTCTCTAAGCCCGATCAGGTAGATGGGTTTATCGCGGCAGTGATGGATAAGTGGGGACGGGTGGATGTGTTGGTTAACAACGCAGGCATCACCCGCGATACACTGCTGCTGCGGATGAATCTAGAGGACTGGCAGGCCGTCATTGACCTGAACCTGACGGGGGTTTTTCTGTGTACCAAGGCCATCAGCAAAATTATGCTGAAGCAAAAGTCTGGACGAATTATTAATATTGCTTCAGTTGCAGGGCAGATGGGCAATCCAGGTCAAGCAAACTATAGCGCAGCAAAAGCGGGGGTGATTGGGTTTACCAAAACCGTTGCGAAGGAGCTATCAACGCGAAGCATTACGGTGAATGCTGTTGCGCCTGGGTTTATTGAAACCGACATGACGGATGGGCTGCAAGCCGACGCAATTTTAAAATTTATTCCTCTGGGGCGCTATGGCAAGCCCGAAGAGATTGCGGGGATGGTGAGATTTTTAGCTGCTGACCCCGCAGCCGCCTACATTACAGGTCAAACCTTTAATGTCGATGGCGGCATGGTGATGGCTTAAGCGTTTCTGCCTAAAAAATGCATTGCTTTAATGTATTTCTTTTAACTTTAAGAATTCAACCCCTGAGGCAAATGTAGCGTGTTATCTCAGGGGTTTTTCTTTTGCCTTCACTAGCGCAAAGGTCTAACAGTTACAGGTGCAACGCCAGAGCTAAGCAGCCCAATTTGCCCAGCAGCAGCTCTGCTGAGGTCAATGCCGCAATTACAGCGGTCATTAATACGGACGGTGACTGAACGACCATTATTCAAATTTGTGACTTGCACAACGGTTCCGAGTCGATAGGAAGGATGTGCGGCGGTATAGCCATGTTCGCTGTATGGTTCGCCAGAAGCAGTCGGAGAACCGACATAAGCACTGCTGTAGTATGTGGCGGTTTCGGCTTGAGCAGCAGCAGGTACGAAGGGTAGGTAGGCAGAAGCGGCGATCGCAAATAGTGTGAGTGATTTCTTGAGCATGGGTTCTTTGTTAAAAACATCATTCGTTTGTCTAGCCCACCGTATCAATGCCTTAGAAAATCCGTCAAATTATATATTTTGGATCTTGTCAATCCAAGAAATATATGCATGAGGCATGAGTCAACCTCTCTCATGCTCTACGGTTGACCGTTTATTTGCACTGCAAATTTACCCACGGAAGTATAAATACTTAGTCAGGTTTCTCTGACATCTTTCTGTAAAACCTCATTAACATGCCTGAATGGATGCATTGAGAAAGGTTTGTCTTAAATCTGTGAATGACTATAGCTATCGGGGATCACAGGAAATAGAAGCTGCTTAAAATGTCTTTCAAAGATTACATCTGCTTATGTTTAGGTAGAGAAAAAATTAAAACATGTAATTCTAGAGGTGCTTGAAACGTCTTTAGAATGGGCACTCTTTGGCTTTAAAGACGAAAAATGGGAGAAATAAAGAGATGAAATCCTTTTGTAGAAGGTGTTTCATAAAACTTCTCTTTTAAAGCACGACTCATGCTCAACTCAATTTTTAACACCGAAATTGAAGGGCAATATTCAAACGCCAATTTCAAAGCACAACTGTATCTGAATGTCGTTATCTTCTGCTTAAAAAATTCGTGGCAGTTGACAATGGCAAATCAGCATTTGCGCAGGGGTACGCTATGGAGTGCGAATCGTTGTGCTGTTAGGCAGCAGTGGAAGACTTATGGGCTTTTTAATTTTCTTGGTTGCAGTGGTTGCCATTACGGTCGTCATTGGCATGAATTTGTACAACCGTCTGGTTTCGCTGCGCAATCGCTTCAAAAATGCCTACGCTCAGATTGATGTGCAGCTTCAGCGGCGGTATGACCTGATTCCAAATTTGGTTGAGACGGCAAAGGGATACATGAAGCATGAGCGCGAAACCCTAGAGGCTGTTATCGCCGCTCGGAATGAGGCTCAAACCGCCAATAGTCGGGCGGCTCAGAACCCTGGAGATCCACAGGCGATGCAGCAGTTGGGTGCGGCAGAGATGGGTCTAAACGGAGCGCTCAGTCGATTGATGGTGGTTTCAGAGGCGTATCCCGATCTCAAGGCCGATCAAACCATGACCGTCGTAATGGAAGAGCTGTCTTCTACGGAAAACAAGGTCGCTTTTGCACGACAGGCCTTTAACGATTCCGTCATGTTTTACAACACAGCCCGTGAGTCATTTCCTGGCAATCTTGTGGCAAAGCAGTGGGCGTTTGGCCCCGCAGAGCTATTGGCAGAGGTTGCACCTGAAGTAAAAGCAGCGCCTCGCATCTCTTTTAGCTAAGACCTAAGCCATGAATTTTTTTGAGCAGCAGGATCAAGCCCGCAAAAGTACGCGGTTGCTTGTGGGGTTATTTGGGCTGTCCGTCGCGGCGATGACGGGCTGTATTTATTTAGCAGCCATTGTGTCAATGGGGGTTTCGCCGCTCAGCGGATCGAGCTGTAAGAAGTCGTCACTGCCGGAGCTGATCGCCATTGTTGCCAGCAGAAGCTCATCTCGTGGGTCGCTGAGTCGCTCTAGATCTTCGCGTTCTACGTCTAGCTTTGGGTCATCTTCCTATGATTCCAATCCCTTTGGCAGCCGATACCCAAGGTCATCATCTTTTGAGCGTCATAACGGCAGATATTACAGTGCGTCCTGCTCAGAATCAAGCATTGCGGCACGGAGCTGGTTTCATCCGCAGATTTTGTTTTGGGTTACGCTCATCACGTCATCGGTGGTGGGAATGGCAAGTCTCTATAAAGTAAACCAGCTTAAGGGTGGTGGAGCCATTATTGCCCAAGAACTCGGCGGCGAACTACTGCTGAGCGAAACAGCCGATGCGCAAGGGCAGCAACTGCTGAATATTGTGGAAGAAATGGCGATCGCCGCTGGTATACCCGTCCCTTATGTGTATCTGCTCAGCCACGAAACCGAAATCAATGCGTTTGCCGCAGGGTTTGACCCCAAAGATGCAGTAATTGGGGTGACGCGCGGTAGTCTAGAGCAGCTTACGCGCGATGAGCTACAGGGCGTAATTGGTCATGAGTTTAGCCATATTCTCAATGGAGATATGGGGCTAAACATTAAGCTAATGGGGCTACTTCACGGCATTTTGTTTGTTTATATTGCGGGGCGTGTCCTTTGTAGCGGCAGCTCTCGCAATAACCCTGCCTGGGGTTTTGGATTGGCATTGGTCGGGATTGGATCTATGGGGCTGCTAGGCGGTCGCTTAATTCAAAGTGCAGTATCGCGCCAGCGGGAGTTTTTAGCCGATGCTTCGGCGGTGCAGTTTACGCGCAACCCCAGCGGCATTGCGGGTGCCCTCGAAAAATTAGCGGGGATTGGTTCTCGCCTAGGGTCGCCCCATGCTCAAGCTGCTAGCCACATGTTTTTTGGCAATGCGATGGGCTTTGCCTGGGCTGGCGATATGTTTGCGACGCATCCTTCTTTATTGAAGCGAATTGAGAAAATTCGAGGGGTAAGAGTGAGCGGTGGCGCGGTTCAATTGCAGACCAGCAGCAGCCGCATCCGCTCTGGAATGATGGGTTTTGCTGGCACTTCAGGCGGCAGATCTGCGCCTGAGCAAATGGTTCGGCAGGTGGGTACCGTCACGCCAGAACAATACGCTCATCCCCAAGGGTTGCTGGCGCAGTTGCCGGAATCTTTGCGCAGTGTAATTCGAGAACCTCAGGGGGCGATCGCCACAATCTATACGCTCTTTCTACACTCAGAAGACCCTGCATTCCGCGATCAGCAAATGCAGCAGTTAAGCCAGACCGCAGCACAAGAACAGTTGGCACAGATTTTAGCGTGTGATACAGACCTTCGGTTTTTAGACCCTCGTTTGCGGCTACCCCTATTAGATTTGGCAATTCCTGCGTTGCGTCAGTGCCCACCAGAACAGCTTCAAAGTCTTTTGAAAGGCGTAGAAGATTTGGCGATCGCCGATGGTGAATGGTCAATGAGTGAATTTGTTCTATTTCTGGTGCTTCAGCGACGGCTAGATGCAGTTCTGTTTCCTCATCGTGAAACGCTTGTTCAGTACCAGACCCTAGATCAGATTTTGCCAGACTGTTTCGCGGTACTTTCAGCCTTAGCCAGTGCGGGGAACGAGAAAGTAGAGGCGATCGCCTATGCCTTCAGATGTGGAGCATTCAAGCTGCCTGGGGCAACTACCCAATTGGTGCCAGACGTGCCGCCTAGCTGGAGTTTAGCCACACTGCCACAGCATCTAGAACGGTTGCGACAGGCTGCACCTAAGCTTAAGCAGTCTATTATTAATGCCTGTGCCCATACCGTTTTACTAGATAGCAACGTAACGGAGCAGGAAGCCGAGCTACTAAGGGCTGTGACCATTACGTTAGATTGTCCTATCCCACCCTTCCTTAACTCAACACGCGCTTCAAAGTCAGCTGCGTAAGGCATTTGCAACGCTGTACCTGTGTTCTCATGGTGTCCTGACCCAAGAGTAACCCAAAAAGTTTGCGCTTCTTATCTAAGGTTAATGAAGGGTTCATACCAACCTCAGAGCAGTGGCGTAGGCTATGTCTAGTGAACTGCGATCGCCAAGTCATTATGAAAAAACGATATTTCTTACAGGCGAGTGCTGCAATGGTGGGCACCGCGTGGCTATCTCACTATCTATCGGGTTGCAGCAAAGAAAAAGCCGTTGCCACCACGCCCTTTGAAGTCACCAAAACCGAAGCAGAGTGGCGCAAAATTCTAACCCCAGCCCAATTTTATGTATTGCGGCAACACGGGACAGAACAAGCTGGCACCAGCCCCCTAGATCGTCAATATGGTAAAGGCACCTACCACTGCGCGGGGTGCAACCTGCCTTTATTCACTGCAAACACTAAATTCAACAGCGGTACAGGCTGGCCTAGCTTTTATGCACCCATTGAAAAAGCTGTAGGCACCTCCGAAGACAGTAAGTTTGGCATGACTCGTACTGAAGTTCACTGTCGCCGCTGTGGTGGACACCTGGGTCACGTTTTTATTGATGGCCCACCCCCCACTGGCAAACGCTATTGTATGAATGGCGTGGCACTCAAA
>JBGSVR010000625.1:0-5363 GCA_041752855.1 Thermosynechococcaceae cyanobacterium | reverse complement strand
GATGGCTGCTTTGGTCTCGTCGTCTCAACAAAGATTATGAGGTTTTACCCAGAACTGCTGAAGCGTTTGTTTATGTCGCCATGATTCGACTCATGATTCGCAGGCTTGCTGATGCTACCTAAAACTTTTCAAACAGCCTCTCATGGACGTAAGGGCGGGTTTAGCTGATACTGCGTTAGAGAATCCTAGATTTATCGGCAAAACCCGCCCCTACAAAACCTGGATGTTACTTTATTCTCATTCCTAACCATCAAAGAGTGCTTAAGGGCGATCGCCATCTGTAAGCACTGCCAATTCAAATATTTCAGCGAAGAAAATATTGGAGCTGGCGTTCTCAATAATGCGGTGATCGTCATAAACCCAAGAGATAAAGACAGCTATTCTTATTTGTAGATTTTTACCCTGCAAGAGTTATGCCTAAATAAGGAGTGAAATTGGGTCAAAATCTTCTTTAATAGAGCGTATGGCTAGGATAAAGCTTAACAAGTAGTCCCATAGCTCATAGGCTGGATGTTTGTTTTGGAATTCAATGATGACATCTTTAAGTTGACTGAATTCATTCATCCTACAGCAATTAAAACAAACATTTTCTAGGTATTAATAATGAAATATAACCAATTTATTGGCCTGCTAACGCTCACGGGGTGCTGTTCCGTTTCGATGCTTGTAGCCGCATCATCCGTTTCAGCATCAGAACAAATATCCCAAAAATCAGAGAATCAACCTGTTCTGGCGTTAAAAGTTTCTCAGCGTTTAACTTCTCAACGTTCTGCCTCAAACAAAGTAAAAGCCAATTCTGCTAAAAGCTTAGGCGTTATTCCAGCAATTGACCTAGCTAAAACGCCTCAGCTACTGTCTCAGCAAACCATTGACCAGACTAACCCAACGCCAGTCGTTGACCCAGCTAGTCCACCCGCGATTACAGTTCCCATTGAGTCAGCCCCAGTGACCGATCCAGCAAGTCCATCGTCTGTGAGCGAACCAGTTAGCCCATCGCCTACGGCTCCATCCTCAACAGAGCCTCAGTTTCCAAGTGCAGAACAGGTTAAGCCTAATCCAAGCACAATCGATCCGGGGCGTAGAACACGTTCTGGCTCTAGTTATGTGGGCGTTGGCGCAAACGTAGGTGGGTTTGGAGATACATCTGTAGGCAGTCCTGGCTTGCTTCTGTATAGCAAAATTGGCCTCACACGCTACTTTTCTGTGCGGCCTGCTGTAGTCACAGATTTCTCCAATGACGCAACATTTATTTTGCCTGCTACCTTTGATTTAGCACCCATCCGGCTTGGTTCTGTAGGCAGCAACGCAATTTCTGTTGCGCCTTACATTGGCGGCGGCGCAACCGTTACAACCGATGGAGATGCAAGAGCGCTGTTAACGGGTGGCGTTGACGTGCCCATTAACTCTCGGTTTACGGCAACGCTTGGCATCAATACAACCTTTGGAGATGGTGTAGATCTCGGCGGATTTATTGGCGTGGGCTACAATTTTTGAGGAGATTGATTAGTCGAAAGGCTTTTGGCTCTCTTTTCCCCACGATAGAGATGTTGAACCTTGAGCTACGCCATTGATTTTGGAACCAGCAATACCGTTATTGCCCGATGGAACTCCATCGATAAAAGAGCTGAAACCCTCTTTCTGCAAGGAATTAGCCTTAGGCAAGGCCAAAGTCCAGACCTGATTCCGAGTGTGCTTTATGTCGAAAATGCCCCTCAGAATCAGGTTTTGGTGGGCCAACAGGTGCGCGATCGCGGTCTTGATATCCAGAGCGACCCTCGTTTTTTCAGGGGCTTTAAGCGTGGCATTGGCACATCGGTTCAGGGCTTTTTGCCAGAAATAGACGGGCAGCTCATTCGGTTTGAGCAGGTAGGGCAGTGGTTTTTATCGAGCTTACTAACCCAGCTTAAGGCGAGCTACGCCGATGCTGGCGATGCCTTAGTATTAACCGTGCCCGTCGATAGTTTTGAACCCTATCGCCAGTGGCTGGGTCAAGTGTGCCAAAGCCTCCAGGTAGAGCAGGTGCGTATCCTCGACGAACCTACGGCTGCTGCCCTAGGCTATGGCAAAGCAGACGCAGACGTAGTGCTGGTAGTAGACTTTGGCGGCGGCACCCTAGATTTAGCGCTGGTGCAGCTTGAGCATGGTCGCATCGCTCAAGCAAAACCCACAGGCTTCATCCTCAAGTGGGGCGACAAAAACATGGCTGAGGGGTCTTCTCAACGATCTAAGACAGCCCGGGTTTTGGCGAAGGCAGGACAAAGCTTAGGGGGCACAGATTTAGATAATTGGCTGTTAGACCACTTTGCTAAAGCCCAAAATTTGCCTAAAACGCCACTGACTCAGCGCCTCGCAGAACGGCTCAAAATTCAGCTTTCGCTTCAGACGAAGGCAACAGAAGTCTATTTCAATGAAGAGACATTTGAGAGCTATGAGCTGTCCTTAGACCGAGCCGAATTTGATGCCATTCTGACGGAGCGAAAGTTTTTTGAGCGCCTAGACGACAGCATGACTCAGGTGCTTCAGCAGGCAAGACGGCAGGGCATTACGGCAGAAAATATTGATGCAGTGCTGTTGGTGGGTGGCACTAGCCTCATTCCTGCGGTGCAGACTTGGGTACAGCAGTATTTTGATGCGGCTAAAATTTCGAGCAGCAAGCCCTTTGAGGCGATCGCCCAGGGTGCGCTGCAAATTTTACAGGGTACGGACGTTAAAGACTTTCTCTATCACAGCTACGGCATCCGCTACTGGGATCGTCGTCTCAATACCCACAACTGGCATACCCTCATCCAAACGGGGCAGCCCTACCCCATGGGGGAACCTGTGGAGCTAATTTTAGGTGCTTCTGCGGAAGGCCAGCCCAGTATTGAGCTAATCATTGGGGAATTGGGTCAAGAAGCAGGCGGTACAGAAGTGTACTTTGACGGCGATCGCCTCATCACCCGCGCCCTTTCTGCCAACCAAGGTCAGATCCAGGCGCTTAACGATCGTGAAGGGGCACGCAGTATTGCCAAGCTAGATCCGCCAGGTTTTCCAGGCAGCGATCGCATTAAGGTGCTGTTTCGCGTGGATGAAGGGCGATCGTTACGCATTACCGTAGAAGATCTTCTGACGCAGGAGACGCTGTTGACAGATCAGGTGGTTGCTCAACTTAGCTAACGAGAAGTGACCCTTCAGAATATTCTGTACCATTAATGAGTGGGCATTAGCTGCCCTTAAGATTTGATTCTGGACGAGGATTGTCTATGAATACCGTCATTTCTCCTAATCATGCTCAGCTCGATCCGGGTACCGTGGTGCGGATGTTGGGTTCTTGGCAAGACTACTGTAGGCTATGCGACAGCCGAGGGGATTCTTCCATCCCGCGCCTTAAATTTCGTGATGGAGAAATTCTGCTGATGTCCCCAATGCCTAAGCATGGTCGCGAAGCGCATTTGGTCGCAACGATTGTCACAATTATTCTGGACACAGAAAATCGCAACTATGAGGCGTTTACGCCCATTACAATGAAACTGCCAAAGCGAGCAGGCATTGAACCAGACTACTGCTTTTATGTTGATAACTGGCAGGCAGCGGTAGGACGCGATCGCCTCGATTGGGAGGTTGACCCTCCACCAGATTTGGTGATTGAAATTGATGTGACCAGCTATACAGATGCAAAAGATTTCGCAATATTTAGAGTGCCAGAAGTATGGTTATTTAAGCGCAATAATTTAATCATTTATGGGCTGGCAGGTGAAGAGTACCAGCAGCAAGAATCCAGTCGCTATTTCCCTGATTTGGATTTACAGGCACTGGTAGAAGAGTGTTTAACCGAAGCAAATGAGAGTGGAGCAGGGGTTGCAATGCGATCCTTGAGGGAGCGATTGCGACAGCAGTTGAATTAGAATCTTGTTAGGAATTTGAAAATAAGTTTTCTGAATATCGAAAATGGCGTAAGAGACGCGCTTTTCTCCTTGTCGGCTGACTCAATAGAGTAGACAAAATTTGCCCATCGCCGCTCGATCTTTGTTTGCCAATCATCCAGCACTTGTAACGTATTGGTTTGCGAACTGACGAACTCCTCACTCAACTGGGCTTGAAGGTATTCTTTAACCCGTTCAGCCCGTGGAGTAAGCCGCTGAAGCATTCGGAGCGCAGGATTTTTGGATGTCGTAAGCACCGCCGGAAACACATCCACCCCCAGCGTCTGAGTGCGCGTACACCAATAGCACTGCCCATGAGCAACACTGAAAACGTGGGTGTTGACCTTGCGACAGCGCTTAAGATCGGCGATCGCCACCTTAAACGCCTGCACCCATTCAGAAGCCGTGGGGCGCAATGCCGGATTGAGGTACCCGTCATTGAAACAGCGTAGAAAACAATCTTGTAACGCCGGATGCACAATGGTGAGCGGTACCGTCAACCGACTAGCCTCAATCGGACCACGGGCTGCATAAGGCCACCATCCCTGACGCACTAACTCATTAGGGTCAGGGGAATCTCCTGCCCCCTTCCATTTCCCCTTAAAGGGATGATCTCCAAACAGCAGCAAGTAACAAATCACGCCCAAGCGAAAGCGATCATGCACTTCAGTCTGCTCAAGGGTCGCTAGGTCTTGATCCATTAACTCCACAGGCGTAAACCCTTCAGAACCCACCGGACAGCGATAAAGCTGACCCGTCTTAGGGTGGCGCACCTGAAATGAATCCGTATCAATAATAGAAGGCAGGGCACCATCATCCACCAGAATATTTTGGGGTTTCAGGTCGCCCAGCACATACCCCGCACTATGAATAGCCCAAACCAATGAGGCAATATTCATCGCCGTGGCGTGGAGATACAGCCAATTAAACTCAGGGCGAACCGCCTGCCGCCGCTGAGGATTGTAAACTTCTAGTAGATCGATGGCCTTAGCCACCTCAGGCATCAAAAACCCGATGGGTGTCCCCGTCTGATCTTGGAGTAATGCGGTAGGCCAAGCAAACGAAATATGGTTAATGTGAGCGTTGGGATCTGTGGGGGGATGAGCAATCATCACCTCTAATTTTTGAATGCGTTCTGGACGCGGCGTGTAATAGATTTTTGCAAGGAAGCCAGACTGATTGGTGCGCCAAATTTCTCCTTCCCCGCTGCTGGCGAGTTGTTCTGTCAAGACAATGGACTGTCCTGTACTCGTACAGTTTAGAAAATGAGGGCTTTCAACCTGCATTGATTTCAACATGCCTTAAATTGAAAAAATTGTAGATTAAATTTCATGCATCAATCCTAGCCCCCTCATCCCTTTCTTATAGCCAAAGGCTTTACCCTTCTCCCCCCAGGGGAGAAGGGCTAATTCCGGCTCCCCTCGCCCGTTCTGGGAGAGGGGCTGGGGGAGAGGGTCATAT